>CAZFRL010000001.1:0-80362 GCA_964521325.1 uncultured Dehalococcoidales bacterium
ATGACTTAGGATCATGTGCCGAAAGGCGTGGGGGTTCGAGTCCCCCCTTCCCCACTTTTTATATTTACTTAGATTAAATGGATTTTTTGATTTTCGTTGCGGATTTTGTCATAATTGGAAGCAGAATACTAGATTAGTAGTTGTACTTTCGAGTGGCGCCATAGAATTCAAGAAACTTGTTGAGATTAAAGTAGTGGCAAGCTAGGATTCGCCAGCTTGCCATTATTATGTGCAAGTTTCTGTAGAGACAATGAAATTGAAATTATGTATCATTTTGCGGTTCCATAGCTCAAAGTAGGTCGAAACCGTACAAGGTAGGGAGATACCAAAATATTCTCAATTCAATATCAGTAAGATGATTTTAGTGTGAATATGGTATTGATGAGAAAGGAAAGAGAGTCTACTAAATGTCAGAAAAACCTCTTCTAGGAAATCCTGCAGTTGTTGGGTTGGCGGGATTTGGTGGTACTACTTTATTGTTACAATTCCATAACCTTGGTCTTTGTGGTGCTGGTCCAGTTTTTTGGTGTGGGATATTTTTTGGTGGCTTGGCGCAGTTGATAGCCGGTTTACAGGAATTCCATACCGGCAATAACTTTGGGTTTGCGGCTTTTTCTACCTATGGTGCTTTTTGGCTAGCATTAGGTGGTATTCTGCTCGGAGCAAATTACGGAATGTTTAGTATTAGCACTACCGATATAGGTTGGTTTCTTGTGGTGTTTACACTTCTTACTGCTATCTACCTAATTGGCGCTATGAGACAAAATGGAGTACTTTCTCTTCTCTTTGTAACCCTTTTGATTGGTTTTATCCTTTTAGACGTAAGCCACTTGGGAGGTCCGGCAGTTTTCACTAAAGTAGCGGCAATTGACCTTATTATCTGTGCTCTCAGTGCTTGGTATCTTATGGCACACGTTATTTTGGCACAATTAGGAATAGAACTGCCAATTGGAAAGGCTTGGATTAGCAATAATAGGCTAAACAGTAAATAAAAAAGTTTATCTTGGTTTCTATTAAGCAGTGAGATTGAAAGCTACCTTAAAAGTTTTACCTATTGATACCCCTTTTGTACTGTCAAGATGGGGGGAAGTCTATGCCTCGGCTAGTTGATACCCATGCTCATTTGGAAGGAATAGAAGGACTAGAACGCGTCATCACTGAAGCTAAGTCAACTAATATTATAGCGATAATTGCGGTTGGCTCTGACTATGAATCAAATCAAAAGGTTTTGGCTTTGGCTCAAGTCTATAAGGGCTTCGTCTATCCAGCACTTGGCTTCCATCCCTGGAATATAAAAGGTGGGGATATAGACCGTAATTTAGAGTTTATTCAGGCTCATATATTCGAGGCCGTAGCCATAGGCGAAGTAGGGCTGGATTACCATAAGAGGGTAAGGGCGAGAGCGGAAAAGGGTTTGCAGATGTGTGTGCTTAGGGAGGTTCTGAAGATAGCCAAAACCCATAAGAAGCCGGCGATAATCCATTCCCGGTATGCGTGGCGAGATTCCCTGAGTTTGGTTAGTGAGGCACAATTGGAGAAGGCGGTGTTTCACTGGTACACGGGAACCTCAAGCGTACTGCGGGACATAGTTAGCCAGGGCTATTTTATTTCGGCTGCCCCAGCGGTTGAATATCACGAAGAACATAGAAGGGCGGTAAAGGAAATTCCTTTAGAGAGATTACTCCTGGAAACAGATTCCCCGGTGGTATACAGACGGGGGACTCAATTTGAGTATGAATCAAGACCAACCCACATTCTAAATGCGCTAAGGGGTGTATCTGGGTTAAGAGGCATAGACGAAGCTCAAGTTGCTGAAGTAACCACAGATAATGCTCTGAAATTTTTTGACTTACAAAATTACTTACTTAATACGGTGTGAATTCTGTTTAACCAACACTTGTGGCTACTTTTTATTTGTCTTTTGACCAGTACAACTCCTTAAGACGTCGTATGTACATTCTATCTCTTTTCTCAATTACCTCGTCAAACCTCTCTGGGTCAACGAACCACGGTTTACCCTCGGCTATACGCCGCCTAATTTTTTCAGTCGTCTCGGCACTGATTTTGGATTCACTACCGATGTGCCAATTCATAGCAATCACAGCATCCGTTGGCCATCTCCAAATGCCACCCAAGTCATAGTGCATCATCGGACCTTCGTTCGGCATACGGAAGCCAAAGGTGGACTCTACCCCAAGCTCAATATCCTCAGCGGCGGCTACACCCTCGGCCCACAACCAATTTACCTCCCTATCCATGGCACGCTGTATACGGTTAAGCATATGTCCCGGTAGCTCCTTGAGCACCCTGATAGGCACTTTCCTTATCTTTTTCATCAGATTGTAGATTATATCGAACGTTTCGTCTGAAGTTCTGGAACCTCTGACCACCTCAACCCCGGGCACAATATGCGGCGGGCAGAAGTAGTGAGTTATCGCTATCTTGTCCTGTCTTCTGACATCGGAACCGAAATCACTCAGTACCAGTGACGACGTATTGCTCACAATTATGGTATGAGGTGGGCACAGTTTATCAAGTTTGTTGAATAGTTCTTTCTTATCGGTGACTCTCTCTATAATTGCCTCGGTGATAAAATCACTGTTAGCTGCCACCTCCGTCAAATCTGTGCTGGTGGTTATCCGACGTACCGTGTCATCCGCTTGCTTGTGGGTTATCAATCCTTCCTCGACAAAGAGGTTCGTGGCGGACTTAACCCTTTTCCTAGACTGCTGTAGGACTTTGTCACTGACGTCGCTCATAATGGTGGGGTATCCCCAGAGAGCAAAATTTATAGCTATACCGAAACCCATTGTTCCAGCCCCAACAACTCCCACTTTTTTGATGCCTTCCAACTTCGTATTATGCCTCCTTTGATAATCTGTTCTATAACCCCTGGTTATTACTGCACATGGACTTTCCATAGACAGCGGTTATTTCAGCTCTTTAGCAACCAATGCTCAAACGTGGTCACCTTCCCTTAATTGCTCCATCGTCGCTGATTTTCAGAATAACTCAGTAAAGAACACTTTAAGTAGCCAAGCTGCCCTTTGTCAAGAAATCCCCGTTATCCGAACCAGCAATATGTTCAATATCTTTATACTAGGCCTTCGGTTCTTTCACAATCTACCCCTCACAGCCTCAAGGCATGCTATAATAGGATAAACAGAAATCACTGCGGCGGCAGTTTGAAACCATAAGAGGTGTTTAAATGGGGCTATCACCAGAAGAAAAGAGGCGAGTCTATGAGGAGGAGAAGGCACGGATTGAGGCGCAGAAAAAGATAGAGAGTGAGGAACGGGGGACGGAAGGCAGTACAAGTACGGGGCTAAAGCCAACTACTGCTGCGCTGCTATGTTATGTTGGCATCTGGGTGAGTGGCCTCATCTTTTTCCTTATAGAGGAGAAAAACAAGTTTGTTCGCTTTCACGCAGCGCAGTCTATTGTTGCCTTTGGCACCCTTACGGTTGCCGGACTAATACTTGGTTGGATACCGATAGTGGGGGATGCTTTCTCCACGATTATTGGAGTTATCGGGTTCATAGTTTGGATAGTGATGATAGTTAAGGCTTCTAATGGGCAGCGATACAAACTACCGTGGGCTGGTGATGTTGCCGAGCAAATGATAGCTAAATCAACTGGCACGGGTAAGGAAGATGAACACTCCGAACCTTCAACAGCAGAGCCACCACCGGCGAAACCACCTTCACCTCCAGCGGCAAGTTTAGGTAAACAGATTGGTGATAAAATGGAGGATTTTTTTGAGAATACAAGAGGTGGCAGAATAGCATCATCAGGTGCTGCCATCGCTTGGAGTATTGTCCTTCTAATATTCTTTAATTTTTTCAATCAGTATATAGCGTATTATCATAATGGAGCTAGAGAACCAATCCTGACGTCAGATTTTAATCTGTGGCTGCCTATTCTTACAATAACATTAGTTTTATCTATCATAGGTCATATTATTCTAATTATTTTGGACAAGTATTTACTACGAGAGATTATCATAATCGTTTTGAATTGTTTCGGCATTGCCGTTGTTTTGACTTTGCTTAACCTATTTCCTTTTGACTTCAGTGTAATACCTAATGCTAATATAGCGGCTTATGCAGAGTTGGGCGTAAGAATAGCTTTAATTGCTATCACAGTTGGGTTAGGCATTGGAACCCTTGTTAGATTTATAAAATTGGTGGTCAATATAACTAAAGTGAGAGTTTAACCGGTGAAAGGTATCCAAAAACTAGAAAGATAGCTAAGGATTTCCTTAATAAATATAGCAAATAAGGATTGTGCGATTACAGGCCCCGCTAAATGGATTGGGAAACCTATACATTAAATAAGAAGGTAATTATATCGCCATCCATGACAGGATAGCTTTTACCCTCCAGTCGGAGGAGCCCTCGCTTACGAGCCTCAGCTAGGCTACCACTCTTAATCAGGTCATCGTAGCTGATGACCTCTGCCCGAATGAATCCCCTTTCCATATCAGAGTGGATTTTACCAGCGGCTTTGAGAGCATTGGTGCCATTTGGGATAGACCAAGCCTTAACTTCACCGGAGGCAATAGAAAAAAACGAGATTAGGTCTAATAGTTCGTAGGATAGTTTGATAGTACGCTCAAGCCCAGCTTCACTCATACCGAAGTTGGTACGAAATTCTTCAGCAGCAGTATCGTCTAATTGGGACAGCTCCATTTCTAACTTGCCACAGAGGGTAGTAACGCGACATCTCGGTCGTGAGTAGTGTGAGTTCAGTTCTGATTCTAAAGATGCTGCCTGAGTTAGCTGTTCTTCTCCAATATTGACCACGATTAATAGTGGCTTGGCAGTGAGGAACTGGTAGTTAGTAATAGTTCTGCCCTCGTCAGTAGTTAGTCTTTGTTCCCTGATGGGCACGTCTTTTTCTAAATCAGCCTTAATCTTAAATAGCGTCGCTTTCTCGTGGAGAAGATCCTGGCGCTCAGGCGGCTTGGCTCCCTTTAGGGAGGTCTCTATTCTTTCCAGTCTTCTCTCAATGATGGCTAAGTCGGAAAAGGCAAGCTCTAAATTTAGAGTGGCAATATCCCGTTCTGCATCCAGACTACCTTCAATATGGGGTACGCTTTCATCGGTGAAGGCTCGGACGACATTAATTAAAGCATCCACAGTGCTAAGCTGGGTAAGGAGTTCACCACTTATACCCTTAATTGGGGCACCTACATCAATATATCTTGCCTCGGCCGGGACTGTCCGCTTGGGGTGGAGCATATCGGCTAATATTTTAAGGCGGGGTTCTGGAACCTTAGCTGTTCCAATATGCGGGGCTGAGTCTTCTGTAGCCGCTTTACCTTTGGTTAAAGCATTGAAAATGGTTGTCTTGCCACTTTTAGCTAGTCCTACAATGCCACTATCAATACCCATTTAACGACTCGACTTTATTATTACTCTGGCTTGCTTAAGGGCAAGGTCTCTTTCTTTTTTAGCTAGCTTCTCATTACCAGCTAGCTCCAACAGGGCAAGCAGTGCTTCATGGGTACCAATGTTACCCAGCAGTTCGATAGCTTTAGTCCTCAAATCAGCGGAAAGCTCTATATCGGTGGCAATATTAACTAGCTTCTTTAGTTCAGTAGCTTGTTCTGACATAATATCTTCTCCTCCCGGTACTAGCTAGGATAAGGCATTTTTACTTGTATTTATTCTACTCTTTGTGCCATTATTCTTCAATAGCGGTTACTGGCTAACCTCACTCCCATAAATACCCCCAAAAACATCATGTGATAAAATGAGCAATAAATAGGAGTGGCAGACCTTGCTGTATATACTACTGGGTCAGGATGATTTTTCTCTCCACCAATCACTTGAGGAGATAAAAGCGGGTATAGGTGACCAAACACTTTTGGCGGCTAATACCACTACCCTTGATGGCCAAAAAGTAACCGTAGACCAGTTAAGAGCTGTTTGTGAGACGGTGCCGTTTCTGGCTGAAAACCGCTTGGTCATTATCAGCGGGCTACTGGGGCGCTTTGAGCCCAAGGGCAAGTCCAGTCAGCGAAGGAAAATTAACCATATAAGTGACCAACAAAATGGGCATAAATTGTTAGCTGCCTGTATCAGTGAGATACCCAGTAGCACAATCTTAGTATTAATAGATGGCACCATAAAAAGCAATAATCCGCTGTTCAGGGAGCTCTCGTCTAAGGCTGAGGTAAGGTCCTTTCCGCGACTAAATGATGCTAAGCTGCGTCAGTGGATTCGAGGGCGGGTGGTGGAGGGGGATGGCAACATATCTTCCCAGGCAGTGGATTTAATGGCTAACCTTGTGGGTAGCGATTTATGGACTGTGGCAAATGAAATTGATAAGCTAGTCCTGTTCACAGCCGGTCGCCGGATTGAGGAAGAGGATGTTAGGGCGGTAGTAACTCATACCCAGCAGGCTAATGTTTTTACTATGATTGGTGCTATCCTTGGCTTTAGAGCCGGGGTAGCTGAGCACTTACTACAGCAGCTACTGCAGGGAGGAGCTGCCCCCGCCTATCTTCTGGTTATGCTGTCACGTCAGGTTCAGATGATAGTTCGAGCCAGGGAGTTGAGGAATCAAGGGATACCTGAAGTAGAGATTCAGAATAGGTTGGGTTTGACCTCGGAGTTTGCCTTGCGCAGGACATTAGAACAGGCTGATAGGTATTCTTTGGCACGGCTTGTGGACGTATACCATAAGCTTTTAGAGGCTGACCTGGCTATTAAGACCGGGAAGTATGATGGTGAGCTTGCCCTTAATATTCTGATTGCTGAACTATGCCAGCGGGGTAAGAGATAGAGGGTGTGAGGTAATTGGCTTCTATTGGAAGATGCTTTATTCTGGTTCAAGAATGGTCTCAGACGCCCGCCTGAGAAAACGCTCTACATCATTTAGCCCGTTCAGGGTGAAATCTACTCCTCAGTATCAGGCTTCATAAACTGACCTGGGTAAGATAGAATGGCATCTGGTATGCAGGAAATTAAAGAACATGGGCTGCCGGTTTTAGCCATAGACCTGGGCGGTACCAAGATAATTACTGCCATTATCTCTGACGAAGGGGAGGTCATAGCTAAGGAATATTGTCTTACCTTAGCTGATGAGGGAGTGGAGTCAGTAATTGAAAGGATACTCTCGGCTATTGACCATATCCTTAGTCTAAAAGGTATAAGCTCATCTCAACTAGACAGCATAAGCATTGCTGCCGCTGGAGTTGTGAACTTTAACAGGGGACTAATAACCTCATCACCAAACCTTCCCGGCTGGTGTGATGTCCCATTGAGAGATATTGTCAAAAAGAAATACAGGGTTGACACCTTCTTAATTAATGATGCCAATGCTGCTGCCTTAGGCGAACATCACTTTGGTGCCGGGAAGGGGGTAAATAATCTTGTTTACCTTACGGTGGGCACTGGCATTGGTGGTGGAATTATCATTAATGGCAGGCTATATTCTGGAGCCTGTGGTAGTGCCGGGGAGATAGGGCATATGACCATTGATGTTAATGGAACGAGGTGCAATTGTGGCAATGTTGGCTGTTTGGAGACACTAGCCTCTGGCACCGCAGTGGCTAAAGAGGCAACACGGCGCATTAGTCAGGGGGAGAAGTCTTCTCTCACCGAGATTGTGGAAGGTAAGATAGAAAATATCACCGCAGAGAAGGTATTAATAGCGGCTCAGGATGGAGATTCGTTAGCCTTGGAGGTTATTACTAAGGCAGCGACCTGTCTGGGGGTGGGCATGGTAAACCTGGTTAATATCTTTAATCCAGAAATGATTATTGTTGGTGGTGGGGTGGCACAAATGGGAGACCTTTTGCTTGACCCGGCGAGACAGGTAGTAAGAGAAAGGGCTTTCCAGCTACCAGCTCAAGTAGTGCGTATAGTTCCTGCCCAACTTGGTGATAATGCCGGGGTGCTGGGGGCGGCTATCTTTGCCCGCCAGCAAAAACAGAGCTGAGGGAGTACCGGCGCCAACTCTTCTAAATACCCCTTAATTGACAGCTAGTATAGCTTACCACTAAAATCGTATGTAATTATGACCAGTGACGAAATTAGGTCGGCATTTTTGAGCTTTTTTAAGGAGAAAGGGCATGAAATTGTCCCCAGCTCTTCTTTAATACCTCACGATGACCCCACCTTATTGCTTACCAGTGCTGGCATGGTGCAGTTTAAACCTTACTTTTTAGGCAAGGCACAGCCGCCTAACCCCCGTTTGACATCATGTCAAAAGTGCTTTCGCACCACTGATATTGAATCGGTAGGTGACCCCGGTCACCTTACCTTTTTTGAGATGCTGGGCAATTTTAGTGTTGGTGACTACTTTAAACCGGAAGCTATTAGCTGGGCTTGGGAATTTGTTACTCAGCGCTTGGGACTTCCGCCTGAACGTCTGTGGATAACTATCTTCCTTGATGATGATGAGTCCTTTGGCATCTGGCGTAAAATAGGCATCCCTGAGCCAAGAATATTAAGGTTTGGCGAAGAGGATAACTTCTGGGGACCAGCCGGTGATTCCGGTCCCTGCGGCCCATGCAGTGAAATTCACTACGACTTTGGCGAGGAATTTGGCTGTAAAAAGGCTTCCTGTGCCCCGGGCTGTGATTGTGGTCGCTTTTCTGAAATTTGGAACCTGGTATTTACTCAGTATAACCAGGATAAAGACGGGCACCGCACCTTATTGCCCAAGCCTAATATTGATACCGGTATGGGGCTGGAGAGAACCGTAGCCGTAGTGGATGGTAAAACCTCGGTCTATGAAACTGACCTGTTTACTCCTTTAATACAAAGAATATCTGAATTAGCTGGTGAGAAGTATGGTGCTGATGCTGATATTGATAATGCCATGCGAATAGTAGCTGAGCATTCCCGTGGCATTGCATTTCTCATCGGTGACGGAGTGATGCCCAGCAACGAAGGACAGGGTTATGTGCTGCGCCGCTTACTCCGCCGCGCTGCCCTCTTTGGCAGAAGATTAGGGCTGGATAAACCTTTCCTGGTTGAGATGGCTAAGACTACGATTGAACAGATGAGGCATATTTACCCTGAATTGGGGCAGAGGCAGGACTTTATTATCAAGGTCACCGAGCGTGAGGAGGCCAGGTTCAGCGAGACACTCAGCACCGGGCTGGAATTATTAGACGGAATTATGGAGGAAGTAGCCGGCAAAGGAAGGAATAAAATCTCGGGCAAGCAGGCGTTTAAGCTATACGATACCTATGGCTTTCCCGTAGAGTTAACTAAAGAGATTGCTGCTGGAAGAGGCTTTTCTGTTGACTTGGATGGCTTTGAAACAGAAATGGAAAAACAGCGGGAGAGAGCCCGGGCAGCCAAAGGATGGGTTAAGTTGGATGAGAAGGCTATTACAATCGATGCTGCACCCGAGGTTGAGTTTGTTGGTTATCATAATCTCATATATCCATCAGTTATAGTTAGCCTTGTGATTGATAATAAACCCACTGAGGCGATAAAAGAGGAGCAAGAGGCAAGCCTAGTCTTGGATATAACCCCGTTTTATGGAGAGATGGGGGGACAGGTGGGTGACACTGGTGAGATAATAGGCCCATCCGGTAGGTTTGTGGTTATCAATACTATTCGGGTTCCTCCAGATATTATTGTCCACCAGGGTTATGTTGCTTATGGTGGTTTTAGTATAGGAGATGAAGTTGAGGCAATAGTAGATGAAGAGCGGCGGCTTAATATCGCCCGTAATCATACTGCCACCCATCTGCTTCAGGCGGCTCTTCGTCAGGTACTGGGTGAGGGTGTTGAGCAGAGGGGTTCGCTGGTAGCCCCAGACCGACTTAGATTTGACTTCTCCCACTTAGCACCCGTATCGGAAGAGGAAATACGGGAGGTAGAGCGTATTGTCAATGATAAAATCCGCCAGAACCTGGAAGTACATGATGAAGACATGTTGTATAAAAAGGCTGTAGCGGAAGGGGCTATAGCCCTATTCGGTGAAAAATATGGTGACACAGTTCGGGTGGTGAAAATTAGCGAACCGATAGTTAGTGCTGAGCTATGTGGCGGCACCCATGTTGACTCAACCGGGGAGATAGGCTTCTTTCGTATCATTAGCGAAAGTAGCATCGGTGCTGGATTGCGTCGCCTTGAAGCTGTTACCGGTAGGGGGGCTGAGGCATTTATCGACCAGCATTTTTCCAATTTGGAGAAAATTGCTCAATCTCTAGGAACTTCACCGGAAGATGCTCAGGGTAAGGTATCCGGTCTGGTTAGCGAATTAGATAAGGAGCGCAGGCAAAAGCTGGCTCTAGAGGGGGAACTGGCTAAGCAAATAGCCAACTCTTTACTGGGTCAGGCGGAAGTAATTAATGGGGTAAGGGTATTAGCGGCAAGAGTGCCATCTTCCCGGCTGGAGGCTTTGCGACAAATGTCCGACCGGCTTAGAGAGCAGCTAAAAAGCGCAGTGGTAGTTCTGGGCACAGTCTATGAGGATAAGCCTGTTTTTCTAGCCGCAGTAACCCCAGATTTAGTCGCCAAGGGCTACCATGCCGGAGAAATAGTAAAACAGGTGGCTAGGGTAACCGGGGGTAGCGGTGGGGGCAAAGCGAGGCTGGGTCAGGCGGGTGGCAAGGATAAAGGTAAATTAGATGAAGCGCTTCAGCTGGTGAAAAGCTTAATATAGCCTGGAGGTAGGTATAACGCGTAGCTTGGGTCTTGACATTGGGGATAAAAGGATTGGGGTGGCACTCAGTGACCCTCAGGGTATATTGGCTAGCCCGCTTACCATTATCAACCGCAGAGATGATATGGTGGATGTAGAAGCTATTACAAATGTTGTTTGCCAGTATCAGGTTGAACAAATCATAGTCGGTCTGCCGCGCTCTATGGACGGAAGCATAGGTGAGCAGGCTAAAAAGGTGCAGGTCTTCACCCAGAAGCTATGTGAGCATATTGAAGTCCCGGTAGAGTTTAGAGACGAGCGTTTGACAACGGTATTAGCTAAACGCCTGATGCGAGATACTAAAAAGACCGCGGGAAAAGCTAGGCATGATGATGCTGTAGCTGCTGCCCTCATCTTACAGGGTTACCTGGATGAGGGACGTTAGGCTGGGTTAACATCAACCCACAGTGAAGTGCTATGCTGGGTATAAGTGTATGGGTTACTCTATCTCCATGGAGAATCTTGATAGCCTCGCCTCCGCCGGGACAAAATTGGGTAGTAACCTGAGGTGGGGTAGTGTTTTTGTTTTACCAATCTGGCTTGAAGTCTGGTGGCGGATATTCGGAGCTTCAGCTGATTTACTGCTACGCATGGTAAAGCAAGAGGATACTGTTATAGGTATTGCCCCGCTTAAAGTGGAGGGGGAAAGGGCTTCTTTTATCGGTGACAGTGACGTTTGTGACTATCTGGACTTTGTTATTATGCCTGGTAAAGAGCAGGATTTCTTTAATGTTTTGCTTGACCATTTGAAAGACGAGGGCATTAACCACCTGGGTTTGGAGCCATTAACCCCCGACTCCACCGTCATCAGAAGCCTTGTTGATATAGCCAATGACCGGGGCTATGAAGTTTCTTGTAATCCGGTGGATGTTTCGCTGGAACTCAGTTTGCCCAACACATGGGATAAATACCTGGAATCTCTGTCCGTTAAGCAGCGCCACGAAGTGCGGCGCAAATTAAGAAGATTGGAGGAGGCAGGAGATATAGATTATCATGTTCTTCAGGACAGTGAAGTTACGCTAAAAGATGTTGATATCTTTATCAGGCTGTTTCGAGAAAGCAGGAGGGACAAGGCAAATTTCATGACTCCACAAATGGCGTCTTTCTTTAAGTTGTTGGTAACAGCTACTGCTCAGGCGAAAATCCTGAGGCTTGGCTTTCTGAAACTCAATGCGGTTCCTGTTGCCGCACTTATATATTTCGACTATAACGATACCATCTACCTTTACAATAGTGGTTATGACCCTCAATACAGCTACCTGAGCGCAGGTTTAATTTCAAAAGTGTTATGCATAAAAGACAATATCGAGAAGGGGAAGGAGAAGTTTGACTTCTTGAAGGGGGCTGAAGTTTATAAATATCGGTTGGGTGGTCAAGAAATCCCTCTATACCGGTGTGAGATAGCTTTCACTAACAGTTGATAAAGTAGCATTGTCATTCATTAAGGGTAGTCGGAGACAAAATGCAGTTGGTAACTCAAAAACTTAAAATAGCTATGCTCTGTGTCCATAGTTGTCCACTAGGGCAACTGGGTGGAAAAGATACCGGTGGCATGAATGTCTACATCCGGGAGCTTGCGCATGAGCTGGACAGGCGGGGACATACGGTAGATATTTATACCCGGGCTCATGACCCTGAGGATAACCAGGTTGTGAAACTGAGCCAGAATACCCGACTTATTCACCTTAAGGCTGGGGAGATTGAGGACATGCCCAAGTTAGTTCATTATACCTATCTTTCTGATTTCGCCTGCAGCCTGGAGCGTTTCCGGAGGCGGAACAAGCTTCAATATGATTTGGTTCATAGTCACTACTGGCTTTCCGGCCAGGTTGGGAAGTGGTTAGGGGAGTGGTGGAATGTTCCTTGTATTATAATGTTCCATACTCTTGGCATGGTAAAGAACCTGCTTGAAATCGGGGAGGTTGAGACGGAGCTTCGAATAGAGACCGAAAAGGAATTGGTTAGAGATTATCAACGCATCATCGCTGCCACGGAGAAGGAAAAGGAAGACCTTATCCACTATTATCAGGCTTCTCCAGAGGCTATAAGTGTAATCCCTTGTGGCGTAAATCTGGAGCTGTTCCAGCACATTGATAAAGAAATTGCCCGACAAGAGCTGGGTTTGGCTGATACCAATATCATTTTATTTGTGGGCAGGATTGAGCGGCTGAAGGGCATAGATAAATTAATGACGGCGATGACCTACCTGAAAAAGTGGTCAGGGCTCAGGCTGTTAGTAATAGGTGGCGACGACTATAGCCAGGTTGAACTGGAAAATCTACAGAGCCTGTCACATAACTTGGGCATCCAGGACTCGATTTCTTTCCTAGGCTCTATCCCGCAGAGGGAGTTGCCTCTTTTCTACAGCGCTGCCGATATTTGCGTTATTCCCTCCTATTATGAGAGTTTTGGTCTGGTAGGCTTGGAATCACTGGCCTGCGGAACGCCAGTGGTAACTACCAGTGTGGGTGGGGCTAGCGGTTTTATCCGCCAGGGCGAGACAGGCTATGTGATAGACGACAATACTCCCTATCACCTTGCCGAAAAGATAGACTTACTCCTTTCGACGCCAAAGGCGGGTGCTGAGTATGCCAGTTCAGTTAGGGCGTCAGTATCGGAGTTTAATTGGTCAAACATTGCTGAGGCGATAATCGGGGAATATATGACGCTGCTTACCAGTTACCTCGCTCAGGTATCCTAATCCAGTGACTTTTCATACCACAAACTGGTTGTCCAAGTCGTAAAGCCGATAGAACGGTAAAGATTACAGGCTGTTTTGTTCTCGCTATCTACGGTTAATTCAACGACCTTGATGCCCTTGTTTTTAAAGTGGGATAATCCAGCCAGTAGCAGCTTCCTGCCTATTCCCTGTCCCCGGTAATTTGGGTCAACCCCAATCATGTAGATACATCCCTTACTTCCACCAGTAGCTATGTCCTGTTCAAGGTTCAGCCGTGTCCAGCAATAGCCTATATATTTTCCCCCTTTGGCAGCAAGAATTATATCCTCCAGTGAACCGTTGGCGGCGTTGATGTGGTAGATTATTTCTTCTGGTGTATTCGGATTGTATCCCCAGCCGCCCTCAAAACAGCGATTCTGAAGCTGGGCTAGTTTGCCTTCCTCGCCGGATTGCAAATGAGGAAACGAAAGCGCGGGGTCATTGATACTCGGCAGGTGAATTCCTGAGATTTCCAGCCTCAACTCAAGGAAGTGTCGGACTAATCTAAAACCCAATTTGGAAAGCAGACTTTTGGCAGCCATGTTGTCCTGTGATATGCATACCTGAGCTACCTGTACCTTTAGTTCTCTGGCTCGGCGCATAGCGTAACTAAAGAGTTTCTCCACCAGTCCTCTTCCGTAATATTCGGGATGAACTAGACACTCAAGAATGACTCGTCTGATGCCTAGCTCCGGAATAACATTTATTGAACCGACGATTTCTCCTGTGATTTCAGCTACAAACAGGTCTTGCTCAGGGGAGTAATTCGGTTGCCTTAATTTTTCACGTAAAGCCAGTGGCGAAGCCTGCCATCCGGTCGGGCAAAGCTTTATGCTTTTACTGTGCAGACGAATGTAATTATCGAGGTCGTCGGGGCGATAATTTCTGATAATATAAGGGAAACTACTCATTTTAGGTTTTCCTGGGATAATCCCCAAAGGCAATTGTAGAAACTTACTAAAATATTATACAATTTCCATAATATTACACAATTTCTATCTGGTATCTCAAACTGAGAGGTTTATTGATGTTGGTGAAGCCAGCCCAAGTGATGGTAGTCACGCCTCATCCTGATGACGCCGAGTTTGGAGTCGCCGGGACCGTAGCTCGCTGGGTACAGGAGCAGAAGGAGGTTATATATGTGGTATGCACCAATGGCGATAAAGGTACCAGCGACATCAATATAAAGCCGGAGGAACTGGCTAAGACCCGGGAGGAGGAGCAATTGGCTGCCGCCAGGCTGTTAGGAGTGAGGGAGGTCATATTCCTTCGCCATCCCGACCAGGGCTTAGAGAATACTCCTGAGTTCAGGAAAGAGCTCGTCCGCTTAATAAGGATGTACCGGCCGGAGACTGTGGTAACTGCTGACCCCTATCGTCGCTATGTTTGGCATCGTGACCACCGAATTACTGGCCAGACTGTCTTGGATGCTGTTTTCCCTTGTGCCAGGGATCATCTTGCCTACCCTGAGTTGCTTGAGGAAGGACTTCAACCGCATAAGGTTAACGAGATATTATTCTGGGCGTCGGAAGACTCAAACTACCGTGTAGATATCACCGCTACCTTTGATTTGAAGTTAGCCGCCCTGAGCTGTCATAAAAGCCAAGTGGGAGACCACCTTTCTCCAGAACTAGAAAAGCGGCTACGGAATTGGGCAGAAACGATGGCACAGGGGGAGGATTTCAAGCTAGCAGAGGCTTTTCATCAGGTTGAGATACTGTGGTAAGCCCTTGGCTAGGATGAAAGCCAGAGTACATCCCCACATAGGTTTGAAGCGTGAGGACGGGAGGAAAACACGGCAAACTCATCCTTCTCTTTCTTCAATATCGTAGAATTACCATGTCCGGGAAAGACCTGAGTATCATCTGGCAAGACAAAGAGCTTGGTGGTTATGCTTTCAATTATCTGTTTCAGGTCAGTGGGTGAGGCTGTCTTACCCGGGCCACCGGGGAAAAGAGTATCCCCTGATATCAAATAGCGGCTTACTAGGAAGGCTAGGCTGCCTGGGGTATGCCCTGGAGTGTGTAATACTTTCAGTTTTATTCTGCCAAAGGATACCGTATCGCCATCCTTAAGTATAATTTGTGGTGTTATCGGTAGCCTCTTACTATCTAAAAGGTGGGAAGCTACCGGTATCTTCAGTTTAGCCTCAAGCTCCAACAGAGCCCCGGTGTGGTCCATGTGGCTATGAGTCATTAATATGTATTTAGGCTTGGTCTCTTTTAATTGTTCAATAATTTTATCCGCTTCTGCCGGGGCATCTACTACCACACTATCCATAGTTGCTTTGCATATCAAGATATAGGCGTTGGTACCCCAAAGCCCCAGTTCAAGCTTCTTGATTCTTACCTCTTCCTCATCTACTACAAGCAATTGTTGCCTCATTTACACCGCTGGGTTAAGTTTCTGCTACGGTATCACTAACCGGGTCGACCCGGACTCCCTTGGAGATAGCCCAGGCGATTCCAGCTTCAATATCGGTATCTTCACCCCTGAGTTCTAACGCAATCCAGCCTCTATCCTCAGTTAAATGAGCCTGGAGAATATTGGTTACTAGGTTGAATTGCTGACCGAGGTTATAGATAACTGGTTCAGCAATTGTTTCCTGGGTAAAACTAAGCATTACCCGCCGTTTTGCCATTTTAGCTGCCATTCTACACCTAAATTCCTGAACTATGAAGACGCTGGCTGATGAGCTTGGCCTCGCTAATTATTCTGTCAATTAATTCCCTTACTGTAGGAATATCATTTATTAATCCTACTACTTCACCGGAAAAGGCTTGCCCAGCGTCAAGGTCACCCTCAACGATTACCCTCTTGGAAGCATTACCGCCTATAATGGGTAACATCTCTTCGAGAGATGCTCCCCTTGCCTCCATTTTCAGTAGCTCGTCGGTAGCCTTACTCTTTAGCACTCTATGGGTATTTCGGAGCGACCGCATTACCAGGATGGTGTCTCTTTCAGTAGCTTCGAGTAACCACTCTTTATATTTAGGGTGAATGGGGCATTCTTTAGTAGCCATAAAGCGGGTGCCCATAACTATCCCCTCAGCCCCCAGGGCTAAGGCAGCAATAAGGCCTCGACCATCAGCAAACCCACCTCCAGCAATAACCGGCACCTTGGCCGCATCAACCAGTATAGGGACAAGGACTAATGTGCCGACATCCTCCATACCTGTAGCTCCCCCATTCTCAATGCCTACTATGGTTACCATATCAGCTCCTGCCTCCTGTCCCCTGAGGCAGTGCCTCACTGTAGCTGCCTTGTGAATTATGATTACCTTGCCCTCTTTAAGGCGCGGCACATACTCTTCGGGGGATTGGTGCCCGGAGGTTTCTACTGCTTTAACACCCTCCTCAATGATAACCTCAATGAATTCTCTATTAGGGAGAGGTTTGATAGAGGGGAACATACTAATATTCACCCCAAAGGGTTTATCGGTGAGGCTTTTGGTTTTCCTAATCTCATCCCGTAATGCCTTTGGGGTTTCCAGATGGGCTGAGGTTATGGTGCCAAATCCGCCGGCGTTGGAGACAGACGCCACAAATTCTGCCCCAGTAATAAGATTCATCCCACCGCAAATTATGGGATATTTTATCCCTAGCATTTCAGTAACCTTGGTTTTAAACATGGTTAGTCTCCTTTTCTAATTAGATGAGAGTAGCATCTGGGGTGGAATTAAGTCAAGAATATTGCCTCACTCCCGGCCCTTCATTCCGCCTCTTTATCTATCCACTGCAGATACTCTTGATTGCCACCGACAATTGGCACAGCGATTATTTCAGGAATATCATAGCTGTGAATCTCTTTAACCAGCCTGACTGATTCATTTAACTGTGATGCTTTAGTTTTGGCGATTAGAAGGCTTTCCTGAGCTGAATCAATCTTATCTTGCCACCAGAAAAACGAGCTAACCTTGGGCACAATATTTACGCAGGCAACTTTCCTGTGCTCAAGCAACACCTTAGATATTCGGTGGGCTTCCTCAACAGTAGCTGTAGTAATAAAGAGGACTATATAAGCAGACTCTTCCATTTCTTCTTACCAATATTTTTGAGCCAACCCATTACCTTCCCTTCTTTAACACCCCTATGTCATAATTATGGAGAAGCAATAACCCAAAGTCAAAGCCACTATACAAATGACCACCAGATAGGTAAGCAGGGTTTTGCCTCCGAATTCTTTCCTTAAAACTAGGATAGTCCCCCAGCTAGTAATCGGTCCTACCAGTAGCAGCACCAGCCCGGCTCCAATATTCATCCCCTGTGATATGAAGGCAGATACCAGGGGAACGCTGGCGGTGGAGCAAATGTACATCACCAGGCCGAAGACTAGGCTGAATAGATAACCTAAACCACCGCCAAAATAGTCCCCCACAAATTTCCCTATTGGTGCAATCGATGCTACTAATGCTGCTAGGACTAACCCTAAAAGTAGCTCGGGACCAATCCTCCTGACCATATCCACAAAGCTAAACCTGAGCGCAGAGACTAACCTCCGTTTGATGTTCCTAGCCGGTGCACTCACAATGGCATATTTATCAGGTTCCTTCTCAAAGGTTGTTTGGCAATGGGGAGAGCAAAAGTAATAATTCCTGCCTCTGTATTCTGTTTTTAGTCCTTTAACTGTATCCACGCTCATCCCGCAGATAGGGTCGGTGGCTAGCTCTCCCACTGGACCCCGTGGCTTAAACCTGATGCGGTTTCCGATAGCGCCCATAACCAGCCCCATGACAATCGCGGCAAAGAATATAAAGACGGTGAACTCTATGCCGAGCAGGGCATAACAGACGAGAAGAGCAGTTACGGAGGTAGCTGGCGTGGCTACCAGGAAGGCCAAGACCGGTCCTAACTTGGCTCCTTTTTGATGTAGGCTCACCGCTACCGGGAGGGAACCTATGCAGCAGATGGGAAGGGCTGTCCCGACGAGGGTAGCATAGAGGAGTGGCTTTATCCCTTTTCCACCCAGATGCCTCTCCACCCACCCTGTAGGGACAAATTCATTGATTAAGCCGCTAAGCAATAAACCTACAGCCAGGAAGGGCAGTACTTCGATGAGATAATCCCTAAATACGATAAAGAATTGAACTATCAATTGCTTATCCCCTCGCTGCCATCATCGGCGTATTGAAGCTGTGGCTGATAGAAGAAACCTCTTGTCTTGGTGCAGAGCCATACCAGAAAGAGCATAAAGGGGACTATTCTTGAGCTGTATTATTACGCTTTGTTTCCACGCTTATAGGCTTTTACCGTAATGCTCTGGAGCTTCTCTAGTACTTCGCCTCCCTCGCCTTCAATATAGAACTCCTTATTAGGTATCACCTGCATGTCGTTAAAGCCAGCCCTTTTTATCTTGCCTAAGTATTTCCGTTGCTCCAAAGCCCCGGCGATACATCCTGCCCAGGCATCAAGGTCCTGTTTTATCTCGTCGGGGAGTGCTCGTTCAGTAACTATGTCGGAGACCACTAGCCTTCCCCCGGGCTTCAGCACTCGGTAAGTCTCTTGGAAGACTTTAGATTTATCTGGGGAGAGATTGATAACGCAGTTGCTGATAACAACATCCACAGATTCATTTTCGATAGGGAGTTTCTCAATTTCTCCCAGGCGAAACTCTACATTATGGTAGCTATAACTTTGGGCAATCTCTTTTGCCCTATCCACCATCTCTTGGGTCATATCAACTCCGATAACCCTGCCGGTGGAGCCAACCTTATTAGCGGCTAAGAATACATCTACCCCGGCTCCCGAGCCTAAGTCCAGGACTACCTCGCCCGACTGTAATTCTGTTATAGCTGTGGGGTTACCACACCCTACTCCTATAATTGCCTCTTCTGGGATATTCTCTAAATCTTCTCTCGAGTATCCGATAGCCTCGGCTTGAGACAGGGGAGTCACTCCACAGCCACAACTTGTGCAGCAGCTCTGCTGGTCTTGCTTAGCTAACTGGGCATATTTTGATTTTACCGCTTCTTTGATTTTATTCTCTTCCATAATTTTCCTTCTGACACTTACATGCCGATAGCTCTGTCATCAGGGTTTCGCTATCCATAATTAACCTGGCTAACCTACTATCCGTGAGCTTATAGTAAACCTTTTGAGCCTCTTGCCTGTCCTGCACAATATTGCAGTCCTTGAGGGCTCTCAGGTGGTGCGAGATGAGGGATTGCTCCTTATTCATAACCTCGGCAAGTTCACCAACGCACCTATCGCTCTCAGCCAGCAGCTTAAGTATTTGGAGTCGTGTAGGCTCACCAATGCACCTTAGAAATCTTGCCTGGTCTTCTTCTACTGTCATATGAACTTCAGTTTATATGAATTGTAGTTCATATAACGAGTAAAGTCAAATGAATTTTATCTCTAAATTCGGGGTTAGGACTACTGCTTTAGTTTCTGGGGGTTACTGGGGCATGAACTTACCCGTGATTATCGGGAAAGAATATCCAGAGCTGTCTCGGCGGCTATTTTGCCGGATAAAAGCATGCCTCCGAAGATAGGTCCCATTCTGGGAGAGCCAAAAACGGCATTAGCTGCCATGCCAGCAACTATTAAACCGGGATACACCTCTTTGGTGTTCTCTATTATTTGCCTCTCTCCGATATCAGCCAGCATAGGTTTCTCTCCCATTAATCCACCAGTTTCCGTCCTTAACTTGGCACCGATTTTATTCACTACTATGTGGCAGATTTCGCTGGCATGTCCGGTAGCGTCTATTACTACCTTCGACCTTATAGCTAAGGGGTCGACATGCAATCTGGCTAGGGAAACAGCACCCCAATTTAACACTAAGCCTGTTATCCTGTTATCTTCCCTTATCATCACATCCTCAATACCCATCAGATTAAATATCCTTGCCCCAGCCTTTATTGCCTTGGTACAAATGCTCGAGGTAGCTTCTAAAGAATCGGCAATATAGTAACCCTCTTCATACTCTGTGGTTTTTACGTTGAACTCGTCTAATAGCTTCTTCCCCTCTTCCTGTACTACGATGCGATTAAACATCATTCCCCCACCCGGCATACCACCGCCAATACGAAGTTGCCTCTCAAATATCACTGTTTTCACCTTCGCCTTGGCTGCATAATAAGCAGCCGTCATACCCGCCGGTCCGGCTCCAGCTATGGCGATGTCAACCTCCATCGCCTCAACAAAGTCTTTCATGAAGCTTTCGGTTATGGCTTTGGATATCAGTATCTCATCGATTTTCATGTTTCCTCCGGTCATAGTGATTCCTTCGTTGTCAGGTTCTCGTCTAGGCGACCTTTAGCATTCTATCTACGGCAACTTTTGCCCTCAAGCGAGTTTCTTCAGGGACTTTAACCTCAGGAGCCATCTCTTCTAGAGACCGTAGCATCTTTTCTAAGTTTATTAACTTCATTGTGGGACAAATTGCCTGCTCAGAGAGCGGGATAAACTTTTTTCCCGGGTTCTCCTTCTTCAGTCTATGTATTATTCCAATCTCTGTTCCCACAATTATCTCTTTGGCTTCTGTGTTTTGGGCGAATTTACACATCCCACCGGTGCTCAGGACTTCATCAGCCAGGGCAATCACCTCCGGTCTACATTCCGGGTGGACTACTACCTTGGCTTGCGGGTATTCTAGTTTCAATCTGGTAATATCTTCTGGCTGGATTCTAACATGGGTGGGGCAAAAACCAGGCCAGAGAACCATCTTTTTATCAGTCTTGGTGGAGACATAATGACCTAGGTATTGGTCAGGAACAAACAGTATCTCCTCACTATCTAGGCTTTCTACAACCTCGACTGCATTGGCCGAGGTGCAGCAAATATCGGATTCTGCTTTGACCTCTGCTGAGGAGTTAACATAGCAAACCACAGCGGCACCTGGAAGCTCTCTTTTCTTTTCCCTCAGGCTTTCAGCCGTAATCATATCGGCCATAGGGCAGCCAGCATGTATATCTGGGAGTAGGACTATCTTATCTGGGCAGAGGATGAAGGCTGTCTCAGCCATAAAGTGAACCCCGCAGAAAACTATCACATCAGCATCTGTTTTGGCTGCATTTTGGCTTAGCTCCAGAGAATCGCCGGTAAAATCGGCTATATCCTGAACCTCACCCAGTTGATAGTTATGGGCTAGGATAACAGCATTCCTTTGTCGCTTAACATGTAGGATTTTCTCTATTAATTCAGTATTGTTAGAAGCCACCTGATATCCCCTTCCCTCAGGCATAGGTTTGAGAGATTTTTACCTCTCCCCAAAGCCCTATATTATCACCTTCGATGATTATCACTCCCTTCAGTCCCTCAATGCCTTTAGCAAACTCAATGCCTTTAGTGATGTCATCGGGCTGGACAATTAAGTTGCCTATAGCAGTGGCAGCAGCATCAGCTAGAGTGGCTGATTTGGAAAGCACTATAACAGCGTCGGCCCTCCCGTAACTTAGAGAATGCCCCACTGTTCCCGAGGAGGTGCAAACACCTAATGGTGTATCCTGCCCATCGATTTCCAGACCAATTTTACCAGTTAATGGTGATTTGCCGGCATAAATCCCTATTATCCTTTTCTTTGAGCTCTTCAAGTATATATCGCCCCCATTCTCCACAATTAGCTCTGGGGAAAAGGCTGATAATTCATTGCCAACAAATTCAGCTATCACTCCTGCCACTGAAGCCATAGGACCAACTCTTACCTTCTCTGCTGCCTTTGCCATTTCCTTTACAATGAGCGGGGCATCTTCCCCAATGGGAATGTATTCAAGCGAAGTGAGAAAGAATGGGTGTTGCTTAATATACCTTTCCAGTGTATTACGATATTTTAATACTAGCTTAAGTGCTTTTCTTTTCAGGTTAGTTAAGGCACGAATATATAAATCTGTCTCCCCTACCACTACATTAAACGATATCAAGTCTTTATCTTTAATCCAATGGCGGTAGGTTCTGGGCTCATACATCGACTAAAAATGCACCTCCATTGCTCTTGGAGGGCAGGCCTTGATACATAGTCCGCAAGCCAGGCATTTTTCATCATAAAACATAACCCGTCTGGTTAAAGGCTCAACCTCAAAAGCACCAGTGGGGCAGATGGTTATACAGGCACCACAATGAGTGCACCTTTCCTCATTGCGAATAACATTTTGACTCAGCGACTGAATTTTTACTCCGCTTTCAGTTAAATACCTGATACCTTTATCATAATTTGCCTGTTTCCCACTCAGTTCTAACACCATCAAGCCTTCCTCTTCAGGGGTAACTGAAGCCTTTAAGATGTTAAATTCAAGGTCATAGTCCTTAACCAGCCGGCTGACTATAGGTCGGTCTACCAAGCGCCGGGGGAAATGCAGAACTATTCTTTTGGAAACCGCCATTCCTATCACCTCCATCGTTATTTGGTAGCTGCCTATTGAAAAATACTCTGGCTAGGTTACCCAATCTCGTGGATTTTCAAACTAGGCTCCCTACTCTGCTATTGGGCGCTCTTTGAGTGGCTTAAAGGTTATACCCGATTCTACACCGGGTAGAGGAGCTACTGGTTCAGTTAATAAGAATTTTCCGCTTAGTATCCACTCTTTTAGAGTTTCGGCAATTTCTACCGCTCTTGAGTAGCTGGACAAGGAGGCAGTAGGCACCTCCCTATCCTGAATTACTACTTTGCCACTTTTCAATTGAGCATAGTTGACCTCACCCAGGATATCTGGCTTCAGATTTGAATAGGCGTTGGCATAATCTACCACCGGGGCGAAAATATCACCATCAGTTACCGCAGTATAGGTTAAGATTTCTTCAGAGAGTATGGGGATAGGAACACCAATTCCTACTGCAAGGGTACAACCATAGCCTAACATACTGATTCCTAACAGCCATCGTGGCTTCATCTGCTTCAAATCGCCTATTACTGAGAGCGCTCCGGCACCTCTCCTCGGCACCCCGTTCTCAGAGCGGAGCACACTTGGGTCATGTTGAGTGCCGTGCCAGGCGACGAAGCCTATCCCACCGCCAAGGAATATTTTTGTGCCGATACCAATGGTCTTATAATATGGGTCATTTAGCAGTGGTGAGAGCTGTCCGGCACTGGAGTAATTAGCATTACCCAGGTTAGGTTTTAACACACCCATATAGGTATAAATTGTCTTATCGGAGAGATTAACTGCCACATTATAGTTCTGGTAAGCGTTCCTCAGATTAAATAGCACTGCTTGGTTGAGGTCTTGTATATTAATCCAGGTTTCAAGCCTTTTTCTGGGGTAACAATCTGTGCCGTAAGCGCTGGCTATCAGTCTAATATCCCTGCCGGCGGCAAGTTCCTCGATTACATGTCCACCACCGTAATTGAACTCGCCGGGATGGACTTTATTTCTGGGGTCATCATCAGGCAGGGCATTAGCCCCGATAAATATATCTACCGCAGCAAACGCCGCATAAGCCGGGACATCATTAAGATAGACTCTGCCACCGCCAAGCTTTATTCGTGGCTTAGCGTGTCCAATGTTAAGGTAGGCACCAGATGAGCACATAGGACCAAAGGTGCCGGTAGTAACTACATCCACTTCCTGGGCTGCCTTTTTTACACCCTTCTGTTTAACCAGGTCTATTATCTCTTCAGCAGTAACTACTACCGCTTTGCCCTGTTGTATCTTCTCGTTTATTTCTTCAATCGTTTTTGCCATGTCTTTAACCTTGAGGCGATTACGGAATACTAGCCTTACTTATTTCGCTTCTTTAAACTTTTTGAAAATATCGAGCACCTTTTTACTATAAGGTATCTCCTGGTAGGCAACATCGCAAGGAAACTGGGGACATCTGAGACAATAATCAACCTTGTTCTTTATGGCGCACTCAAGCATCGGGCAGGGCATCCCTACCATTTGCTTTATCTTTTCCAATCTTTCCGGAGCCTTTGGGTCTGTTCCGGGAAGACATCCCCCACATACCTCCTTTAGTCCGCATACTTCACAAGCCATACCACATGCTGCTGGCATTGGTGGTTACCTCCTTTCGGGTTGTTACACGCTTCGTAACCGCCTCTCAATATGATGATAGTATTAAACGTCGGGCTTGTCAATTTACCCAAGTTGAAGAGCACCCGCTTATAAGCTATAATCAGCTATGAAGTTCCACATTGGTAGGAGATGATTTTGCTCAAGACCCATAGCTGTGGTGAGCTTCGGAAGAAGCACGTTGGTGATAAGGTAACCCTGGCTGGTTGGGTAGACCGGCGCCGAGACCATGGGGGATTAATCTTCATTGACCTCCGAGATAAAGAGGGCATAGTTCAGGTAGTATTCAACCCGGAAATATCGAAGCCATGCCATGATATAGCTAACCAGATGCGCAGTGAATATGTTGTCAGGGCTAGTGGTGAGGTTGCCCTCCGTCCTCCGGGGACTGAAAATCCAAAGCTGCCCACCGGTGACGTTGAGGTTATCGCCCATAATACCGATATACTGAATTCTTCAAAAACACCACCTTTCTATATAAATGAGGATATAGAGGTTGAGGAAAGCCTCCGTCTTAAGTACCGCTATCTCGACCTGCGGCGGGCTCGGATGAAAGAAAACCTGCTCCTTCGTCATCGAGTAGTGAAATTTATGCGTGATTTCTTGGATGCCAGGGGGTTTATTGAGGTAGAAACACCTATCTTGATTAAGAGCACCCCTGAGGGGGCTCGCGATTACCTGGTGCCCAGCCGTCTTCACCCCGGAGAGTTCTATGCCCTGCCTCAGTCTCCGCAGCAACTCAAACAATTATTAATGGTAGCTGGCGTGGAGAAATACTTTCAGATAGCCAAGTGCTTTCGTGATGAGGACACCCGGGCTGACCGTCAGCCCGAATTTACTCAGCTTGACCTGGAAATGAGCTTCGTTGAGGAAGAAGACATCCTTAACCTGCTCGAAGAGCTCTTCACCTCTATGGTGGAGGTGCTTAAACCTGAAATGCGAATAATAAAACCTTTCCCTCGTCTTAGCTATGCTGATGCGATTGAGCGTTATGGTACGGATAAACCAGATTTGCGCTTTGGTCTAGAGATGAGAGACCTGTCAGACATCGTTGCCCAATCTGACTTTTCTATTTTCCGTTCGGCTATTGCTAACGGGGGTGAGGTAAAGGGTATATGCGCCCCCGGCTGTGCTAACTATACCCGCAGTCAGCTTGACGAACTAAATAAGATGGTGCAAGGTTTTGGTGCTGAAGGGCTGGTAACTATGTCACTGGGCACGTCTACCGGTAGTTTAAGTGATTTAACCATTGAGATGGTAAGGTCGGTAGCGGCTAGGTTTCTAACCTTAGACCAGATTAAGAAAATGGCAGAACGTTTGGCAGCAAATATGGGAGACCTTCTGCTTATCATTGCTGGTAAGCCAAACTTGGTTGATATGGCACTGGGCGAGCTGCGTCGGGAGATGGGGTATCGGCTTAATCTTGCCGAGCCTGGTTTGCTCGTCTTTGCCTTTATCGTGGGTTTCCCCTTATTAGAGCGGAATGAGGAAACAGGTCATTGGGAGCCGATGCATCATCCATTCACAGCGCCCTGGGATGAAGATGTACCGTTACTGGATATTGCCCCGGAAAAGGTGCGAGGGAAACATTATGATATGGTATGCAATGGGTATGAAATTGCCGGTGGCAGTATCAGGATTCATACCGGTAAGCTCCAGAGGAAGATATTTAGACTCCTGGGTTATAGCGATAAAGAGGTTGAGGAACGTTTCGGACATTTGTTAGAGGCTTTTGACTATGGCGCCCCGCCTCATGGTGGCATAGCCCCTGGTCTTGACCGCATTGTAATGCTGCTGGCAGGGGAGGAAAACATCAGGGAGGTAATTGCCTTTCCCAAGAATCAGAGCGCTGTTGATTTAACCTTTAATGCCCCGGCGCCAGTTAGCGAAGCGCAGCTAGCTGAATTACACTTACGTCTGCAGGAGGAGTAACTTATCAGTTAAATGAAAGTGACCAAAGACAAAACAGAAAATAGCCAAGCGTTTCTGACTATTGAGATGGAGCCGACTGAGGTAGAAGAGTCGTTAGAGAAGTCGTATTACCGTTTGGCTAAGAAAACGAATGTTCCCGGCTTCCGTAAGGGAAAGGTGCCACGGGATGTACTGGAACGCTATATAGGTAAAGAAGGCTTACTTGAGGATGCACTAAAGTATCTTGTTCCTCAAGCTTATGAGAAAGCCATCAAAGAGGCGGAAATCGAGCCTTTCGCTCAGCCGTCCATTGAAATAGCTCAAACTGACCCCTTGGTGTTCAAGGTAACAGTCCCTTTGCCGCCTACGGTTACGCTTGGTGACTACCACAATATACGACTTACGCCAGAACCGGTGGAAGTAGCTGAGGATGATATTAATGCTGCAATAGAACAACTACGACATCAGCACGCTATTTGGGAGCCTGCAGAGCGTCAAGTAAACTCTAATGATTTAGTGGTCTTAGATGTTGAAGGCAATATTGAAGGTGAGCCTTTTGTAAACCAGAAGGGGGTTCAGTATCAGGTTCTTCGTGACCAACCTGTCCCGGCACCGGGGTTTGCCGAGCAGTTAATAGGGATGAAACGGGATGAGGATAAGGAGTTCAAGCTCCAGTATCCTTCAGATTATTCTAGAAGTGAGCTGGCGGGGAAAGAGCCTTCGTTTAAGGTGAGGGTTATCGAAATAAAGCAGGAGAGGCTTCCCGAGCTAAATGATGAGTTTGCTAAAGAAATTGCCCCCGATATAGAAACCATGGACTCGCTCCGAGAGCAGGTTTCTACTCAGTTACGACTTAGAGCTGAAGAGAAAGCCAAGACGGATTTTGAGGAACGGGTGATTGAAGCCGTGGCTGATGTTAGCCAGGTGGAATTTCCGCCAATTTTGGCAGAAGCGGAAATCGCCCAATTCATTAATCGGCAAGCCCAGAGCTTGCAGATGGGTGAAGGTGGTTTGGAGGAATATCTTAAAAGGATTAACAAGACGGGGGAGGAGCTGCGAGAAGAGCTACGTCCGCAAGCAACAAAGAGAGTCACTCAGTCGCTGGTGTTGGGAAAGGTTGCCGAAGGGGAAAAGATTGAGGTTAGTGACTCTGATATAAATGCTGAGATTGAAAACTTGACAAGTAGCGCCACTGAGGATAAAGATAAGTTAAGGCAGTTTCTGGATAATCCACAGAGCCGTGATTCGATGAAGCGATTATTAATGACACGAAAAACTGTCCAGCGCCTAATGGATATAGCTAAAGGCTTAAATATGAATACTGAAAAAGTGCAGGAGGAGGATAAACATGAATAACCAGCCAATGAATGTTATTCCTATGGTAATTGAGAGCGGAGCCAGGGGGGAGAGAGCTTTTGATATATACTCGCTTTTGCTAAGAGAGCGTATTGTCATGTTAGGTATGCCGATTAATGACCAGGTGGCTAATGTTGTTATTGCTCAGCTTCTCTATCTGGAGCGAGAGGACCCCGATAAGGATATAAGCCTCTATATCCATTGCCCGGGTGGTATTATCAGTGCTGGTCTGGCTATTTATGACACGATGCAGCTGGTACGCCCTGATGTATCTACTATCTGTGTTGGGCTGGCTGCCAGTATGGGGACACTTATTCTTTGTGCTGGAGCCAAGGGCAAACGCTATGCCTTACCTAACTCGACTGTCCACCTGCACCAGGCGTTTGGTGGTGCTCAGGGGCAGGCAGCCGACGTAGAAATCGCTGCCCGTGAGATTATGCGGATGCAAGAAGTAATTCGGGGTATTATTGCCAAACACACCGATCAGCCGATGGAAAAGATAATCCACGACACCGACCGAGACTTTTACCTTAACCCTCAACAGGCAGTTGAGTATAGGATTGTGGATGAAATCCTGAGCAAACCACCAAAATAACTACCCAAAAGCTTACTTTCGTAGCGGTAGAGGATTTTTAGTCAGTTTGCGATATGCACCCTTATGATTATCCCGGTAGCGAGACCCGTTTCCGGTTGCGCCTGAAGGAAGCAACACGGCGGTGGTCTCATTACCTCGTCACTTTCCCGACTGCTCACCCGACGCGCTATTGGGAGAATAATACTGCCTTGGGTGAGTATTTTGTACCGTCCAGTGGGGAGCGCTTTCCGCTTGTCATCTTACTCCATGGTCTGGGAGACCACTCAGTGCTACCATGTCGGATATTAGCCCGGCATTTAGCCAGGAAGGGAATCGCCTGTTTCGTCTTATATCTTGTGTTTCACTCCCGTCGCACTCCGGAGGCTTTGAAGACACAGCCTTTGAGTCTTACCGCGGGTGACTGGCTTGAAGTGTTTCAAGTTTCGGTCACTGATGTACGTCAGGTTATAGATTGGGCGAAGGGTCGGGAGGAGATAGATGACCAGCAGGTAGCGGTGTTCGGAATAAGCTTAGGTGGCTTTGTCTCCGCCATAGCTATGGGGATAGACAAGCGTATTATGGCTGGTGTGTTTATGGTGACTGGAGGGAACCTGGAAGAGATAACCTGGGAGAGTAGGAGTCATGCCATACGGCGGGCGCATAGTTGCACGCAGGAAGAATGCCATAATGTCTATGGAAGCTACCGCCAGTATCTGGCTGAGGTAAATCAGAAGGGATTTGAAAATGTTACTCCGGCTAAGGAGTGCTTTTTGTTTGACCCCACGACCTTTGCTCCTTATCTCCGTGGGCGTCCAGTATTGATGCTCAACGCCCGGTGGGATAACATTATTCCGAGGCAGTCTACACAGAGTTTTTGGGAGGCGTGCGGCAGACCCCGTATTATATGGCTGCCGGCTAATCATATTACTATTTACCTGTGGCACCCGCTGATTAGGAGGGAAGTCACTACTTTCCTGCGGTCAACTTTCAGGATGGAAGAAAGACCCTTACATAGTTGACCAGATAAATAACTATAATTCTTTCGTATAAAGTTCTCGGTAGCGTTGAGCTAGTTCAGTAGAGGTTGGGAAGCCCTGTCTTGTGCCTAGTTTAGTAACAGAGAAACGAGCTACAATATCACCAAGTCGGCCACACTCCTCGAGCCCTTTCCCTTTAAGCAGGCCATAGCTAAATCCGGTGGCAAAAGCATCACCGGCACCGGTAGTATCTACCTCAGACCCTATATTTTGGCTGTTGGATTCGACTATATATTCACCTTCAGCGTGCTTGATGTAACAGGTAGCGGTAACTTTTTTATGGCTAACCCCGCTGCCTAGCTCTAGCCTTGTTCCTTTACCTAAGGTGACGGCAACAATTTGGCAACCTTGCCTGAGGCAACTTTCGGCTCCAGCTATAACCTCCTCCCCTGTCAATTGCCACAACTCATTCTGGTTGATAAAGAGGACATAGGTCCTACCCAGTATCGGAGCCAGAGCCTTGAGACCCTTGGCGGCATACAGTGCCCCGGGGGTAAAGCTAAGCTTAACCGATAAATCCAGTCTATCTATCAGCTTCGCTGATATTTTGAACTGCCTGTCATCAGCAAAGGAAGACAGGTGAAGCAATCTAGCCCGGTTTATATAGCTCAAATCCAGTTCATCTATTGTCAGTAGGTTATTGGCACCGGGCACAACATAGAGGGAACGCTTGCCGAGCTTATCACTAAGACACAATACCGAACCTGTTTTTGCCTTGGGTTTTACCTTGATTTGACTGATATCTACTCCGACTTTTTGAAAGTCCTGCACCAATATTTTGCCTTCGGCATCATCACCAATAGCGCCAATAAAGCCGATGTTTACCCTGAGCTTGGCTAATCCGTAGATAGTATTGGCTGCTGAGCCGCCAGGAGATGATATTGACTCATTTACTACTGCCTCTCCATCATCAAGGATACGCTCAACCCGGTATATATGGTCTATATTCAGTGCTCCCAGTCCAACTACTTCAATATTGTTCATATTCAGCCTAGCTTACCGGCTTCCTCCCTGACTTTACGTCTTATTCTCTTATGAACCTCAATGACCTCATCTATATTTTCTCTACCAGATAGCCAGTGGAAATAACTCCTGTCTCCGCTTCCTCCAATTTTCTCCTTTTCCTTTACTATTTTCTCTATCACCCTCCGATGACCCTTTTGCCATGCTGGCAGCACCTCAGTTAGGTCACTGATAAATGTGGAAGCCAGGCTCATGGTTGAGTAGGGCAGGGCATATTCATTAGCATTAAAAGCAATAGCTAGCCCTCCCTCTTGCTCTACTGCCTGGAGCATCCTGAAATCGGTAATGCTATCGCCAACTACTACCCAGCTGGATAACGGTTGAGCATAAGTATCAGCGAATCTATTCAGGGCAGCTACCTTGCGTCGTCCACCTACTGGCTTCACTTCTTTTATTGCCATGCCCAGGTTAGTAGTCGGCAGTTCCTCCCAGAAGAAGTGGTCTAAGCTCTGCTTGATTCGGTCATCATCGGCAACCGGGTGCATGGTCAATATATCTGCCTCAGCCTGCTGTAGCAGCTTGGTATCTTCTTTACTTAAAGTTAGGCGAAATTTATCTAGAGGAAATGAAGTGCAAGCAACATTATGGGCATAAATACCCAGTTTCTGGGTAATGTGAGTGGCATATTGCTTATAGCTGGTGCTGATACAGAATACCTTCCAGTTGCTATACTGGAGCCAGGAGATAAGCTTGTCGGCACCGCCAGTTAGCCCTGCTTTACTGGCGAGGCGAGCTATATTATCTTCTGAGATATTATGGAGTACCAGAAAGGGCACTATAAGAGCTAAGGTATCCCCTGGTTCATAGCCCTCTCTTTCTTCCAGCGTCAGCAGGTCATCATAGCGGCTGATAACCTCGAAAATCTTATCCCCGTTAGGGAAAAGCTTCATTAGCTCGTAGGCATTATCCTGAGGTGATAGCGGTCCTTCAAGGTCAAAACATATAAAGTTCATTATCGATTCACCTCTTTTACCTGTTCGTTTATCTCATCGGTCAAATTATAGCCGCTTATAGGATTCCCTTCAGCATCAACGACTTTGCCCGCCATTATTTTAATTTTACCCTGGCTAAACGCCTTGAGGGTAGATGTTATTAGTGGGAATTCTCGAGCCAGCCCATGTTGCCGAATGAGCTTAAACAAGGGATTACTTTCGCCCGGCTCTCTTTTTATCGCTTCCACGGGATGCCCTTCTATTTCATCCCAATATCTATCAAATGGGTTGCCTCTAATGGAAAAGGTGCAGTAGGTTACCGGTGGGCCTTTGTCCAGTTCTGGGGTGACCAGGTGCATCATTACCCCTGTTTCCTCAGCCTTGCTGTCAATAAGTTGCCAGATTACCTCCTGCCAGCTTCCGGCAGGTCCGCCGGGGGCTGCCGGGTGAAGGTTAATCATATTGTATCTTCGGCACATCTCTTCTCCCACGATGAGCATGTAACCAGCCAGCACACACAGGTCAGGGTAAAAGTCTTGTAGCCGATTCATCACCTCTCTGTCGTAGTCAACTCTCCATGGTGGTAAGCTTTCTGACTGTCCCATAGTGAGATAGCCTTTCCCGGCTTTAAACTTGTGATAGGAGAAGCAGATAAGGGGGATATGATAATCCTGAGCCAGTCTGAGGAATAAATCGGTCTCTTCTGATTCGCCAGGCTCACGGTTACAGAAGATAAAGGCTATCTCAGCTTTAATCTTACCCAGCTTGATGTTGCTGTTTACTACCTGTAAAAGGTCTCTGGCTGCCTTATCTCTACCTGTGGAAAACCAGCCAATCCTATACATCGCTCACCATCTATTTAAAATTACGCTTTAGCTTTGCCCAAGCGCTGCTAAAACGAACTAGGGGGTTTGTTCTGTGCCCAAAAATCTTACCCTTGACTAGAGCGTTTAGAAATTCATCCTTGCCGTTGAATTCGGGCATCTCTACATAGGCATTACCTATTTCACCAGGAGTATGGGCATCACTACCAGCACTTTTAGCAATGCCGTATTTCTCGGCGAAGGCTCTAGCTTTAGCTGAAGCCCGGAGAAGGGGACTTCTTGAGTTAAATACCTCTAGAATATCAATTTGCCCCACCAGTTCTTCTAATATCTTGCCACCTAACCCAATCCGTTTAAATGTATCGAACGGGTGTGGGATGCATACCAGGGCATCTTGAGCCCTGATTCTGGATATTGTCTGTTCAATGGATAGACCGCTGGGTATGCCCTCTTTCAGAAACATACCCATTATCTCACCATATGGAGTTAGAATCTCTTCAGCTACAATTACGGGGAAGGGGGCTAGGCTCTGCATCTTTAGTGCTCCCTCAATATTGCCATGGTCAGCTATGGCAATGCAGTTTATCCCAATCTTCAAGCAGCGGTTGATAACCTGCTCCAGGGGCGTATTGCAATCCATTGAATATTCAGTGTGAATGTGGAGGTCAGCCTTTAGCAATTTAGTTTATCTCAACCAATCCTTTCTAGGTAGCTACCACTACGAGTATCAACCTTGATAGTATCCCCGTTATTAATAAACACGGGAACCTGAATAGTGATACCGGTCTCCACTTTAGCTGGTTTGGTACCGGCCGTCGCCGTATCCCCCTTAAAACCAGGGCCGGTATCAGTTACCTTAAGCTCAACAGTAATGGGTAATTCTACCCCTAATAGCTCACCCTTATAGCTCGATATCTCCACAGACATGCCTTCTTTCAAGTAGTTGAGGGCGTCACCTAATTGGCTGGCATTAAGGGGTGTCTGTTCAAAACTTTCCTCGTCCATGAAATAATATAGGTCACCATCATTGTAGAGATACTGCATACTGCGATAGTCGAGGCGTGCCTTAGTAAACTTCTCGTCAGACTGGAAGGTTCGTTCAATACTATGCCCGGCTTGGATATCACGAAGCTTTACCCGAGCCAAGGCGGTTCGCTTCATCTTGACATGCTGGTAGTCAACAACCTGATACAGCTTACCTTCCTGTTCAATGATAACCCCTTTCCTCAGTTCACTGCCACTAATCATGTCAAATTCTCCTCGCTTTCGAAAGTATTCTGGCTTTACCGCCTTCCATTACAAATAAATCCTCAATTCTCACTCCTCCCCAACCGGCAAGATAGATACCGGGCTCAATAGTAAACACCATGCCATCAACAAGTTGGTCCAATGATCTTGGACCAAGGCGTGGCTGCTCATGAGGGGCTAGCCCAATGCCATGCCCCAAGCTGTGGCCAAAGGCTTCACCATAGCCTGCCTGCTCAATAACTGTCCTGGCTAGGTTATCCGCCTCCTCGCCGTTCATTCCCGCCTTAACCGTAGCCATGGCTGCTTGCTGTGCCCTTAGGACAGTATCATATATCTGGTTAAAGGTATCATCAGGAGTATCAAGGCAGATAGTCCGGCTCAGGTCACTGGAGTAACCCCCGTGACTGGCGCCAATATCGATTATTATCGGCTCACCGGAATGAATGGCACGCTGGGAAGGTTTGGCATGGGGTAAAGCCGAGTTTGGGCCTGAGGCAGCAATAATATCAAAGGGCGTTGTCTCGCTACCTTGCTCACGCATGAATTTCTCTATCTCCCAGGCTATCTCTTTCTCTTTCATACCAGTATGAATTATATCTTGAATGTATTCAAAAGCACTGTCACTTATCGCCACGGCTTTAGTAATAAGCTTAATCTCCTCTGGCTCTTTTATTGCCCTGAGGGATTCTACCAGCCCATATGTAGGAACGAGTTCGAGCTTGGATTGGGCTTTATTCAATATATCAGTTAACTGCCGATGCTCGGCAAAGGTGATATGTTCGGCTTCAAATCCCAGTCGCTTCAACCCCAGGTCAGTTACCAGTTTAGGCAACCAGTCTCCTATATCATTAGTTATCCGGAGAACCTTATAGTCAGGGGCTTGCCTTTTGGCTTGCTCGATGTAGCGGAAGTCGGTAGCTAAAATCGTGTTTTGTGGTGTAATCAGTAAGTAGCCTGACGAGCCATCGAAGCCGGAAAGGTAGCGTCTGTTCTCTGGCTGAGAGATGAGAATTGCGTCAATCTCCTTTTCCGCCAGTTTTTGACGCAGCCTCTGTAGCCTGTTATTTATCTTCAAGGTTGTTTTCCTTTTTCTGTGCCATGGGGTGGGCTGCTAGATATACCTTTCTCGCCTGGCTTTTACTTACATGAGTATAAATCTGGGTAGAGGATAGATTGGCATGCCCCAGAAGCTCCTGAACCACCCTTAAATCAGCTCCTCCGTCAAGGAGATGTGTGGCAAAGGTATGACGCAACAGGTGGGGGTGAACCCTCTTACTTATACCGGCTATACTGGCATATTTCTCTAATATCCTTTGCACCCTCCGTTCTATAAGGCGCTGCCCATAGCGATTAAGGAACAGGGCATTGCTCCTTTTTTCAGCTAAGAGCCTGGGTCTGCCCTGACTGAGGTAGGTAATGAGGGCGGTGGCGGCTGGCTTACCCATCAGCACCACCCGCTCCTTAGACCCCTTGCCCCAGACGCGGATTTCACAGGTTTCAAGATTAACCTGCTCCAGTTTCAGGTTCGCCAGTTCACTTACCCTGAGACCGGAGGCATAGAGTAGCTCAATTAAAGCCCGGTCGCGCTGCCCCTGTGGCGTAGATAAATCAGGGGCTTCCAGAAGTCGGTTTATCTCTTCGGCAGTAAGGAAGGAGGGTAAGCGCTTATCCAGCTTGGGTGAAGAGGTAGTTGCTACCGGGCTGGTGGCTATCATTTCCTCTCGAAGCAGGTAGCGGTAGAAGGAACGAATCGCTGACAGCTTGCGGGCAATGCTTGCCTTGACAAAGCCCTGCTCCATAAGCCGGGACAGATAATCACGCAACACATGCCTATCTACCTTCTTCAGTGAATCAATTTTCTTCTCTCTGAGAAACTGGAAAAAGTCCAGCAAATCAGTGGTATAATTCCGCACCGTATAGGGTGAAGCATTCCGCTCCGCCTCAAGGTAATTTACGTATTTATTAAAGACTTCTTGCATAATAACCTTAGCAAATTCTATGTTAACTTTGCTATCTTATTACCCCATGGAGCATCTTTGGGAACATGGAAAGGGTTACTAACGATTCCCTTAATAATTGGGGTGCTTGGGTCTTGTGGATTTATAGCTTGTACATAAAAAATAAGCTGAAAATTCCGATTATTACTGTCGCCGAAACTATCGTCTAGTTCCATACCGGCGTTGTAACTTTCTATAATCCATCTGATTCGCTGTGGGGTAGTTTGAGTAACCTGAAATGGCGACTCCAGTCCCTCTGGTTCTAAGACGTGATATGAGGGTAAACTGAGATATCCATCTTTATAAGAGGCTTTTTCCCATCCCCATTGTCTTATTCTGAGTGACATGAATTCGATGATGATTGGTTGCTGACTAGTATTGAGGATAAGAACAGTCCATTCAATTCTATAAGGATATCTTTGATTATTATACGTCAGCTCCCCTGTTATTGGAGTTTCTGCGGATCTCAAGAGTATCTGTGAATCAAAAAGAAGTCTATGTTCAGTTTGCCGTAGCTTGTATTGCTGGTAAGCAAATACCGCTAAAGCGATGCCAGTTAGTAATGCTGCAATAGCAGCAAAAGCGGTGAAGAATGCTTGATAGCCCTGAGGTGTAGGTGGTAACTGCCTTGCAACAAAGATGAGACCTATAACAACGGCCACTAAGATTAGTAGCCCTATTGAAATCCATCTATTACGACCAGACTGCTCCATGTGCGTAAGTACTGCTGTGTTGTCCTGCTGGTTACTGTGTCTTCGAGTGGAGCGACTGCGGGCATCAGAAACTAGTACTATTAGCCCGGCAATGAGGAAAAGGATTAATGCAATCAATAGCCAGAAACGAGTATTCTCGGGCATGAGAGATAGGACATTAACAACGGTCAATATCGCTAGAATCATCCCAAAAATCCACGTGAAAAACCTGGCCCAAGTCTCAACCACTCGAGGAAGTTTATTCATGATAAAGTCTTTAGGTATCTTAAACCTCACAAACTATCACCTCAATTTTACTGCTTCTTTTTCTGCCACCTTCCCTTTATAGCTGCATTTGGTGCATTTGGCCCAGTTTTTTCGGTATTGGGTGAGCAGTCCGCCGCATTTGGGGCAGGGCTGGGGGAGGGGTCTAAAATTGGTGGCAAACTGGCAATTCGGGTAATTGCTACAACCATAAAAGGTGCGCTTCTTTTTGTTTAGTCTTTCTATCAGCTCACTACCACACTCAGGGCACTTAACACCGAGCTTAATCTGAAACGGTTTGGTAGATTTGCACTCAGGATAACCGCTACAGGCTAGGAATTTCCCGTAGCGCCCAAATTTGATTACCATCGGCTTACCGCATTTTGGGCAAATTTCCTCGGTTACCTCATCGGCTAACTGTACCTTTTCCATAAGCCGGGAGGCATTTTTAAGATTTTCCTCAAAGGGAGTATAGAAATCTTGAACAGTGAGCACCCAGTCTCTATTATTGTTGGCTATTTCATCTAGTTCATCTTCCATGTGGGCGGTGAACTCAATGTCAACGATGTCAGAGAAATGCTTGTTGAGTAAGTCATTAACCACAATTCCCAGCTCGGTCGGCTGAAAGCTGCCCCCGGTCTTGGTGACATAACCACGCTCTTGAATGGTGGACAGGATGGGGGCATAGGTGCTGGGACGCCCGATACCCCATTGCTCTAGCATTTTAATCAGGGTGGCTTCGGTGAAACGGGGCGGGGGCTGGGTAAAATGCTGCTCCGGGAAAAGCCCCAGAAGCTCAAGTTTATCGCCTTTTTCCAACTGGGGGAGCAGCGAGCTTTTCTTTTCCTCCTCGGCTTCGTCTTTGCCCTCAGTATAAAGAATCATGAAGCCGGGAAACCGGCTCACCGAGCGGGAAGTCCTGAATAGATAGTCGGATTTAGAAATCGGGCATTTGGCTTTAATGTCAACAGTAGTGTTATCAAATATAGCCGCTGCCATCTGGCTGGCTACCATTCGTTTCCAGATAAGCTCATACAGCTTAAACTGGGCAGTAGTAAGGTGAGGTTTGATTAGTGATGGCTCCCGCCGAACCTTAGTTGGTCGAATAGCTTCGTGAGCTTCCTGTGCCCATTTGGTACTTCTGACAAAGGAGCGGGCGTGTGGCGGAAGAAATTGAGAGCCGTATTTATTACTGATAAATTCTCTGGTTTCAACTATAGCCGAGCGGGCTACCCGAGTAGAATCGGTGCGCATATAGGTAATAAGCCCTACCCTTCCCTCGTTGCCTATGGGCAGACCTTCATATAGCTGTTGAGCCACAGCCATAGTCTGCTTGGTGGTGAAGCCGAGCTTACGCCAGGATTCCTGTTGTAAGGTGCTGGTGATAAATGGTGGGGGTGGCTGGCGGGTAACTTTTTTGGTCATTACTTTAATAACACTGTAGCTGGCTGGTTTAAGCTCGTCACTGAGCTCATTGGCTTGTTCCTGGGTATGAATATCCAGCTTTGTGCCATCGATAAGACCAATAAGCATAGCTCGGAAGGCTACTGCCCCAGCAGCTATTTCCTTGGCTAGCTCAGCCTCAATAGTCCAGTATTCTACGGGGATAAATTTCTCAATTTCCCGCTCTCGGTCAACAATAATCTTTAACGCCACCGACTGAACTCTGCCTGCGGAGAGACCCCTTCTTACCTTCTGCCAGAGCAGGGGGCTAATCTTATACCCGACTAACCTGTCCAGAATACGCCGGGCTTGCTGGGCATTGACTAATTGCATGTCTATAGAACGAGGATGCTTAAAGGCATGTTCAATAGCCTCTTTGGTTATTTCGTGAAAGACGACACGGCGGTAGGGTATCCGATTATGTTTTGTCACCTCAGCTAGATGCCAGGAGATGGCTTCTCCCTCGCGGTCCGGGTCTGTGGCTAGATATACGGTGGAGGCGGTTTTAGCTGCATTTTTAAGCTCATTTACAACCTTGGTTTTCTGCCTGGGAACCACATATTTGGGGGCAAAGCCATTTTCTATATCTACCCCTAATCGACTCTTGGGCAGGTCTCTGACATGTCCCACGGAGGATTTAAGGCTGTAGTTTTTGCCCAAAATCTTGCCCAGCGTCCTTGCCTTAGCCGGTGACTCAACTATGACCAGATTTTTCTTCATCGCCTTAATCTACTTTCACCCTGTATTCCTGCCTGGCTTCCCGCGCCAGAACGTAGTTCATAGGTGTTACTTGCTTTACCAAGCCCTTAAGCTCCATCATGGCCAGAGTGCTGCTGACTGTGGGTATAGGCAAGCCACTGCTGCGGCAGACCTCATCGATGTGGGTAGGCTCAGCACCTAGCTGCTTTAGTAACAGGGACTCGGTATCCGAGGAGGGGATAATCTCCTTCATTTCTATCTGGCGAGCTACAGCCGTCAGGTTCAATTCTTCTAGAATATCAGTGTAGTCATCAACTAGCTTGGCTTCTCCTTGCTGGATAAGGTGATTAGTCCCGTTACTGGCTGGTGATAAAATACTGCCCGGAATAGCAAATACCTCCCTGTTTTGCTCCAGTGCCAGATGAGCGGTAATCATTGCCCCGCTGGTCTTACCAGCCTCAGTTACCAGAACTCCCAGGCTCATCCCGCTCATTATTCGATTACGCCGGGGGAAATTATCAGCCCTGGGTTTGGTACCCAGGGGATACTCGCTTATCACAGCCCCCTGCTGAATAATACTGCGTGCCAGATTGGCATTCTCACCGGGGTAGACAATATCAAGCCCGCAGGCAAACACAGCAATAGTTCTGCCACCGGCGTCTAAAGCACTACGGTGGGCTACTGAATCAATCCCTTTAGCCAGGCCGCTTACAATAGTAATTTTATTTTGAGCCAGGTCAGTCACTATCTCCTCAGTCACCTGTTTCCCGTAGACAGTAGCCCGGCGGGTGCCGACCACTGCCAGGCACCACTCATCCTCAGGGAGCAGGGAGCCCCTGACATAGAGTAGCGGTGGATAATCATATATCTCCTTGAGCCGGGATGGGTAATTCGGGTCATTCCGGGTAAGCACTTTAGCCCCGTAGCGGTCTAGCTTTTCCATCTCTGCCTCTAGCGAAATCTTGGGTCGCCACGAGGTAATGGCATTTATTGAATTGCTATCCAGACCGGCGTGCTTCAAATCAGCCGGGGCAGCCTGCCACGCCTCCTCCAGATTGGCAAAGTAGTTCTCAAGCTGGGTTAATTTAACCCGACCAATGCCCGGGATAAGACTAAAGCCCACCCGGTATTTAATGTCCTGGTTACTCACTTTCAAAGTAATGCCATTCTAGCATAGAGGCAAATTGAGGGCAATTGATAGAGCTTGTTGCGAAACTCTAAAATGAAGATGCAGAGAAGATGTGATAGAATTGGGGCATGTCTTACCATGCAAAAGAGTGGGCAGGTCCAGGAATTCTGGCTATTGTCGCACTGGGGTTTCAGGTGAGTCCAATAGAGAGTATGCTGATTGCTATTGTGCTTTGGTCAATAGCGGCTTTGTGGGCAATACTTGTGCTTATTCGTTGGCCACCTATATGGCTAAGATTGGCTTTTGTAAAAATAGAAGTTCAAGGCAATGGCATTAGGGGGGTCTATCCGCCACTTCCTGATAATCTGATATATGGAAAGATGGAGCCATTAGAAGTTAAATTCAACTTGTCCTCTAAGTTAAGGGTGCAATTAGACTATGCTAAATTATGCATAGATAATAATGTCTTTGGTTCCCACACTTTTCGTCACGAGGCAGGAAGAATTTCTGGCGCTATCTTTGAGATTCCAATTAATTGGTTTAAGAGCAAATCAAGAAAGGCTTATATAATCGTGTCGGCTAAGGGCAGAGAATGGCGTTCACAAGAGTTTGAAATCAGGGTGGATGACTAAAGTGAAAGGGCATTACATTGTTCCCAAGTTGCAGCATAAACACATTGCCTAACCAAGAATACTTGATTACTGGTAGTACTACGCAAGGCTTGTGCTTGGATAATAATGGGTGGCGGAGAGGGTGGGATTCGAACCCACGCTCCGCTAAATGCGGAGACTTAGTTAAAAACCCAGCTACTAAGCATTTTTGCCTAGTGTGCACGCCAGAATTAATTCATTTTGCTTACGCTGTGATGAGACACGTCTTTATTGAAGGGTTAAGTAAAGTGGGTTATAATTGAATTAGGGTAATAGCCAAGGATGTTATGGATAAGATCAAGATTTTGCTGGCTGAAGACCACATCATAGTCCGGGAAGGTAGCCACGAGCTGGTGGAGAAGGAACTGGACATGGAAGTCGTTGGTGAAGCCGGCGACGGAGTGGAAGCAGTTGAGCTAGCTAACAAGCTCAAGCCGGATGTAATCATAATGGATATCGCAATGCCTAAGCTTAATGGCATAGAAGCTACCAAACAGATAAAGGCGCTTAACCCAGCTATGGCAGTGCTAGTACTTACTGCGTATGATAATGACCAGTACATTTTCGCTCTCCTGGAAGCTGGAGCAGCCGGCTATTTACTCAAGAATGCACGAGGACGTGAACTAATTGACGCTATTCGAGAAGTACATGCTGGTGAGTCAGTTCTTCACCCCACAATTGCCCGCAGGGTCATAGAGCGCCTAACCTCTCAGACATCCACTGGCACCCAGTCAAAAGGGACAGAGCCTCTTACTGAACGCGAGATGGAGGTATTGAAGTTAGCCGCCAAAGGTATAAGGAATAAAGATATCTCTGAGCAACTTTTCCTTAGCCCACGTACAGTTCAAGCCCATCTAGGAAGCATTTTTAACAAGCTGGGTGTTGCTTCGCGTACGGAGGCCGTATTATGCGCTTTAAGAAGAGGCTGGGTGGACCTGGAAAACCTTCCCTAACCTTCAACCTTATTTGAAGCGCTCAAAGGGCAATATGCAAACGGGTCTACATCTAGGAAGCCGAGCATCACGGACTATACGTAACACCCATTTCTGGATTGTGCTGGCACTATTTGCCATTGTTATAGTCCTACATTACCCGCAACAGATACTAAACACAGAGTCAGCATCTCTTTTCTCATTTATTGGTCTAACCAGACACGCCCTAGAGCGGGTTCTTTTCCTGCTGCCGGTGACCTACGCCGGCTTTGTCTTTGGGATAAGGGCAGGGCTGGCTAGCTTAGCCGTGGCACTAATCATCATGCTGCCTCGTGTTTTTCTAATCTCTCTACACCCCCCTGATGCTCTGCTTGAGACCTGTAGCATTATCGTCATTGGTGGTGTGGTGAACTTGTTGCTTCAGATGTACCGAAAGGAAAAGGAACGCTATCAACAAGCCCTTTCGGCAGTAGAAGCAGCCCACCAGGAATTGCAGAAGTCGCAGAAAAGCTATAAAGACTTATTCGAGGATGCCTATGATGCTATTTGGGTTCACGACTTAGATGGTAACATTCAAGCAGCAAATAGAGCAGCCGCTAAGCTTACCGGCTATCCTCTGGAAGAATTGTTGAAAATGAATGTGAAGTCCTTTCTCAGTGATAAAACCCTAAGCTTAGCTAGAGAGGTAAAGGGTAAGCTAATTCAACACCAACCTATGGATCTTCCCTACGAGCAGATACTGATTAGGAAGGATGGCTCAGAAGCAATATGCATGATTACCACTAACTTGATTACCAGTGATGGTAAGCCAAAGGGTTTTCAAAATATTGCCAGAGATGTCACCGAAGAGAAACACATGCAAGAGAATCTGCGCTACTATCTACAGCACATTACCAAAGCTCAAGAAGAAGAGCGCTCACGCATCGCCCGAGAGCTTCACGATGATACAGCTCAGGAACTAGTTGTACTATCACGTCGTTTGGATAGCTTTATTTCTACTGCTGATCACTTATCACCGCCAGATATCACATATCTGGAGGATATGAGAGAGCAAACCGATAAGATATTGGATGAGGTGCATCGTTTTAGCCAAGACTTACGACCATCAGTGCTAGACGACTTAGGCCTCTTGCCCGCACTGGAATCGTTGACCTCTGACCTGACTGAGCACTTCGGCATAGTTATTGGTACGGGTATAGTCGGCCCTGTGTGCCGTCTCCCCCCCGAGACAGAGTTAGTACTGTTCCGCATTGCTCAGGAAGCATTGAGGAACGTGTGGAAGCACTCCCAAGCAACAAAAGCCTGGGTTACAGTAGAATTTAAGGATGATAGGGTCATTTTGAATATTAAAGATAATGGCGAGGGCTTTGCCTTACCACAGAGAGTGGGAGACCTACCCGGCGAGGGCAAACTTGGGCTAGCCGGGATGCAAGAGCGAGCGCGGCTCATTGGAGGTAATCTAACTATACAATCGGAGTTGGACAAAGGGACAACCATAACTGTTGAGGTATCGGTTTAGACAACCTCTGGCTCACTCAATTCCCTCATCCCATGACCGCACTGATATATGATGCTTGGTTTATTAGGGCATCTGTAGCCGGATTTACTATCGTATTAACAATTAGGCCGGGAAACAAGCTAAAGAAGATAATGATTGCGGTCAGGATACCCATGGCGGTCAACATCGACTTAGGAACCTCTTTTACATCTTTATATCGGGGTAACTGAGGTCCTGTAAATGCTGATTGGAAGACCTTAACAAAGGAGGCCAAGGTTATAATTGATACCATAATAGCTATTATGGATAGTATCGGACTGAATTGATAAACAGATTCATATATCATAATTTTTGAGGCAAAACCATTGAAAGGAGGAATACCAGCGATGGATAAAGCTCCGATTATGAAAAATATCGAGGTATATTTCATATTATGAGCTAAACCGCCCATTTTATTGAGGTCTCTTGTGCCGATACGATGGAATATAGCCCCGGCAGTTAAGAATAGAAGCGACTTATACAAAGCATGGTTTATTACATGGAAAATGCCTCCACTTATAGCCTGTCTTCCATAAGCAGCCAGGGCTTCCGGGTTACCCAAAACAGCAAGCCCAACACCTACCCCTAGCAGCATATATCCGGTCTGGGAGACAGCGTGATAAGCCATCATTCGTTTGATATCTGATTGATAGATAGCCATAGTAACTCCAACGAACATGCTTAACAATCCCATGATTATTATTATCCATCCTGTTGTAGCCGTGTTCAAAGTAACCCCGTAGAGGGTAAAGCAGACTCGAAAGAGGGCATACATACATGTCTGGCTGGCTACTACCAACATAGCGGTTATGCTCGCCGGGGCAACAGTATAGGTGTCTGGAACCCACATATGTAAAGGTACACTTCCCATTTTCATAGCAAGTGCTGCTATCAATATGACTAAAGCTATCTTATCCAGCATTGTATATTGCAGTACCTGGGCGAGAGCTCCTATATTGAGCAAGTTATACTGAGCGTAAAATAAGCCAATGGCAAATAAAACCATCAAAGCCGAAACTGCCGATATGACAATATATTTGAATCCGCCTTCTGCAGTATCAGCAAACCTTATTCTGAAGGCAGCCAAAGCTGCTCCCGAGAAAGAAAGTATTTCCAGGAAGACGAATAGGTTGAACATGTCTCCAGTTAGTTCCAGTCCTTCCATGCCTGCCGTTAGCAGGAGTAGAAGGACAAAAAATCTGCCTCTACCTGTTTCTTCTTTCATAAAGGAAAGGGAATATATAGCGGCTATTAAAGCAACAGTATCCGATATGATAGCCATAAATGCGGACATAGCATCTACTTCCAGAATTATGCGCACTGGCACCGTGTAGTGTTCTGGGATACCAAGGGTGGCAAAAGGTGCACCAAGTGTATAGATGTGTATTCCGTTGAAGAAAACATCCAGGGCTAAAAAAATAACCAGCAATTCTACAAAGGCTAGAATTGCTATTACGAATACATTCCTGGCTTTTTCGTTGGCCCTGCTTATTAAAGGAACTAAAAATCCTGCTAACAGCGGGAGCGCTATTACCAGGATTGGGGAGTGCACTAGCAGAATGTCCAATTCTTCATCCTCTCATCTACACTTAAGCCTTCAACCCACTCGTTGTTCAATGAGAGCTCATTCTGCTCGCAAGTTAGTTATGGATTTCGTATCGGTTTACGAGCGGTCCAACAATGCCAATAACCCCGATAACTGCAATTAGAGCGGTCAAGACGATGCTCCATGTCGGTGATGGATTAAAGATAGCCGCTCCAAGGAACCCTACCCATATCACTCCTAGCACGAGCATAGCTATCGTCCACACCTTCATTGTTTTCTCCGTCCATTCCGTTGCTTGCGTCCTGCGAGTTATCGCTACCATTTTCTTGCCTCCCTTCTCGTGAATTTGAATAGTCCTTTACCCACTCTCAGCTTACTATATTGCTTACCAAGTGCCATCCGATATACAGCTTACTTTTGGCTACCAGAGCAACCTAATTAGAAGCTCATTTTACTAGTTGTTTTCTCCTATACGATACGTTGAAACTAGGCATTTTTGCCTATATGCCACCAGGGTAGGCCATGATTCATAATTGCAGAGGCAGAGATTTTTTAGAAGGGAACAACCGTTATCGCCGATGTTCCAATGCAATAATCGATGATAACAAAGAGAAACTTATTCTGCTCCAGCCCAAGCCCAAAAATCTTGCCCTATACAAGGCATTGACCCTATCCATAACTCCCCAGATACTTCCCGGCAGCAACTATGACCGTCTTACCCATCACCCCAAATAAAGGTAATTCCCCTATAGCTTAAGCAAAATTGCTTAGTCCCAGCATGCTCAGCTGGCGAAAATGCTCAGAACAAGGGTTTTCTAATTAGGGCTTTCCAGCAGTCAAAAATAAGCGGTATATCAGATGGCGCTTGGTAAGCAATATAGTAAGCTGAGAGTTAATAGTTGGGCTGGTGGGGGGTTCCGACTAGCCAGACTCAGCAAAAAGGGGAGGAGAGAAATGTCAGCGAAGGCCTATTTCCTAATCAGTGTGGTAAGGGAATTTTGCCAGTGCCAGTATGACTATCAAGAGGCAGTGAGAGAGCTGGAAGCTATACCCGAGGTAAAATCCATCGAGCCTATCTTTGGTGCGTGCGACCTTATAGTGAAAGTGGAGGCACCGATAAGGCTGATTTCCGTAGCTGACAAGATATTACCCAAGAAATGGGTCAAACGGTTAGTTATCCTCAAGGTTGAGCCCTTCCGATTTAACGGAAACTCCACGGTTAGAGCTCGCGAGCTTCTGAAAGTTCGAAGTCCCCTGACAACGGAGAGTAAAGGCCTAACGGAGCAAGTAGTATAGATGCTCGCTATTAGGCTTAGCATTGTTGTCGTTTTGTTCCTCATGGGTTACATCACTAAACCTAATTAATAGGATAGAGAAAGGGTATCAATATGGTAGCAGTGAATCAGGTGATAGAAACGGTAGATGCTTTAACGGTAGATGCTCTACTGGAGGAAGGTGGTAAAGCCCTTGAATTATGCTACCAATGTGGCCTTTGTACTGGCGCTTGCCCCTGGAATTTAGTGAGGAGTTTCACCGTACGTAGGATGATCCATCAGGCGCAGTTGGGTTTAGTTGATTTCGAAGACGAAGACATGTGGCTCTGTGCTACTTGTGGGGCCTGTGTTGAGCAGTGTCCTCGCGGTGTAGAAGTAATAGATATTATAAGGGCTCTGCGGAGAACAATAGTGGAGTTAGGTGTGGGTAAGGTTCCCGAGTCACTTCGGCTCGCAGCAAAAAATATTTCTGGCGTGGGTAATCCACTAGGAGAGCCACTGGAGAAACGGGCGGATTGGGCAGAAGGCATGGGCGTAAAGGCATTCACTGAGGGTACTGAGTTACTATATTTCCCCTGCTGTCTCTCTTGTTATGATAATCATATGATAGGGATAGCCCAGGCAACAGCGGACATCCTCAAGAAAGTAAGGGTGGATTTTGGCACCCTAGGCACTAGAGAAACCTGCTGTGGAGAAGCAATTCGCAAAGCGGGAAACGAAAGCCTATTCCAAAGCCTAGCCCAAAAGAACATTGCTACATTTGCTGAAAATGGCGTTAGGAAAATCCTGGTCAGCTCACCTCATTGCTATCACACCTTTAAGAATGAGTACCCTGAGCTTGGAAGCAACTTTGAGGTGATTCATTCTACTCAGTATCTATTAGGGCTTATCAAAGACCAGAAGCTGAAGTTTACCAAAGAACTGCCCAAGAGAGTCGTCTACCATGACCCATGTTACCTTGGACGGCATAATGGCATATATGATGAGCCTCGAGAGATTTTAAGGAGCATCCCCGGCTTGGAGTTGGTTGAATTTCAAGATTATGGTGAAGATAGTATCTGCTGCGGCGGCGGGTCAGGAAGGCTTTGGATGGACACAAGGAAGGGAGAAAGGTTCTCTGATATTAGGCTGGAACAGGCTATTGATTTAGGGGCTGAAACACTAGCTGTTGCCTGTCCCTATTGCATGTGCATGTTTAAGGGCAGTCAGTTGACAATAGCTAAAGGTACGACTATCGAAGTCAAGGATGTCTCAGAATTAGTCCAGGAGGCAATGTAGCCAGCAGGGGCATAAATATGGATAGAAATGGGCACAGGAAAATCGGAGTATATGTTTGCCACTGTGGTTTAAATATTGCAGGCACAGTGGATGTAGAAAAGGTGGCTGAATATGCCGGAACTCTAGACGCGGTAGTAGTGTCCCGTCACTACAGGTATATGTGTTCTGAGCCGGGGCAAGCAATTATTAAAGATGATATCAAACAGTACGAACTCAATCGAGTTGTAGTTGCCTCATGCTCGCCGCGAATGCATGAGCTTACCTTTCGTGCCGCTTGCCAGGATGCCGGACTGAATCCCTACCTATATGAGCACGCAAATATCAGGGAGCAGTGCAGCTGGGTTCACAAAAATAGAGAGTTAGCTACAGAGAAAGCCAAAGCCTTGGTGCGTGCTGCAGTAAGGCGTGTGTTCTACCAAGAGCCTCTGGAGGTTAAGGAAGCACCCGTTAATCCGAATGTGTTAGTCGTAGGCGGAGGTATCGCTGGCATCCAAGCTGCTTTGGATATCGCTAACGGTGAGCACAAGGTCTATATGGTGGAGAGGGAGCCCAGTATCGGGGGACACATGGCCCAGCTCGATAGGACTTTCCCTACCTTGGATTGCTCCGAATGCATTCTTACCCCCAAGATGACTGAAGTTGGGCACCATCCTTTTATCGAGCTTCTAGCCTATAGCGAGGTAGAGGCAGTCTCAGGCTCTATAGGCAATTTTAAGGTGAAGGTCAGGAAGAAGGCACGGTATGTGGATGAAAGTAAATGCATCGGCTGCGGTGTGTGTGAGGAGAAATGTCCGTGGAAGGTGGATAGTGAGTTTGAGGTCGGCTTAGCCAAGAGGAAAGCGATTTACATCCCATTTGCCCAGGCTATCCCCAATGTTGCCACTATCGATAGGGAGCATTGCGCTTATTTCAAAACAGGTAAATGCCGAGCTTGTGAGAAGTTCTGCGAGGCTAAAGCTATTGATTTTGAACAGACGGATGAGAGTATTGAAATAGAAGTGGGCTCAATCATCGTAACCACTGGCTACGATATATTTGACCCCTCGGTTATATCTCAATATGGCTATGGTAGATATGAAAATGTTATCACCAGTCTTGAATTTGAGAGGATAACCTGTGCCGGAGGGCCAACTGGAGGGAGAATTCTCTTAAAGGATGGTCGGGAACCAGAAAGTGTAGCCATTATCCACTGCGTAGGTAGCCGTGACCAGAAGTATCATGAGTATTGCTCTCGGGTTTGTTGCATGTATGGGCTTAAATATGCCCATCTGATAAGAGAGTTTACAAATGCCAAAGTGTATGAAATGTATATTGATATGCGTTGCTTTGGAGAGGGGTATGAAGAGTTCTATAAGCGTGTATCGGAAGAAGGCGTCAAGTTCATAAGAGGAAAGGTGGCTAGGGTTACCGACCGCACTATAAGTGAAGAGGAGAAGGGAAAGCTAATTGTCCTTGTTGAAGATACCTTACTGGGGAAGATGATACGGGTTCCGGTAGATATGGTTATCCTATGCATCGCCCTAGAAGCGCGCTCTGACACAGAGCAAGTTGCCAAAATTTTTAGTCTTAACCAAAGAGCAGATGGCTTCTTCATGGAGCGACATGTCAAGCTTGACCCGGTAGCTACAGCCTCCGACGGGGTTTTTATCGCTGGCTGTTGCGAAGGTCCAAAGGATATCCCTGATACTGTAGCTCAAGCCTCAGCAGCGGCAGCCAAAGCCTTGTCGCTGATAAGCAAAGGCAGGATTACGCTCGAGGCTGCCACAGCCCATGTAGATGAGATTCTATGCCAGGGCTGTGGGCGGTGTGAAGAAACATGTGATTTTCACGCCCCTAAGGTCATTCATAGGGATGGGCGCTGGGTTTCCACGGTAAATGAAACCGTGTGTAAGGGCTGCGGCGCCTGTGCCGTTGTTTGCCCTACGGGAGCTATGTCCATCAGGAACTTTACCCGGAAGCAGATACTCAGCATGGTCGATGCCTTAGTTGAGGTGTAACAATGAATGAATTTGAACCTGTAATTATAGCCTTTTGCTGCAATTGGTGTACTTATGCAGCCGCCGATATAGCCGGAACAAGCCGTATCCAGTATCCGCACAATGTGAGTATCGTGAGGGTAATGTGTAGTGGGATGGTAGACCCCATATATGTTCTCAGGGCCTTTGAGGGGGGCGCTGACGGGGTCATCATTGCCGGCTGTAGTTACGTAGACTGTCATTACATCAATGGGCCAGTAAAGTGCGATGCCATGTTTGAAAGACTGAAGGGGATAGTTCATACCCTTGGCTTAGAGGATGAGCGCTTGAGGCGCGAAATGATATCTACCTCGGAGTCGATAGTATTTGCCCACGTAGTTGAGGAGATGGTTGGCCAGCTTAAAAAAGTGGGTCCCTCACCTTTCAGAAAGGTCAGAGAGGACATCACAGTATGACCTTAGATGATATTATCAAGGAAACCAACACGTTCTATTGCCTAGAGTGCGGCAAATGTTCCAGCATATGCCCTATATCCAGATATAACCCGGCTTACTCACCACGGGTGATGGTGGAACACGCACTTTTAGGACTGGAAGATGATTTGGTTTATAACCGGGAGTTATTTTCTTGCTTGACCTGTTATGCTTGCCAACTCAAGTGTCCTTCCGATGTCAACTACCCGCTCTTCATCCAGAAAATGAGAGCCATAGCCTCAAATAATGGTGAACACGGGGAGTGCGCTCATTCCGGAACCTTGCAATCTCTGACACGACTCGTGACGAATCCGGCCGTCAAGCAGAGGAGACTGGAATGGCTATCTGATGAATTTCGTACCTCTGACCGGAGTGATGTCCTTTTCTTTGTTGGTTGTGCCCCCTATTTTGAGCACATCTTTGACTTTGAGACAAAAAGCATTGACATTGTAAAAGCTAGCTTAAAAATACTCAATTACTTTGGTATCGAGCCTGTGCTGCTTCCAAACGAGAGATGCTGTGGGCACGACATGCTCTGGACGGGAGATGTGGAGACCTTCAGGAGACTGGCTGAGCATAACGCAGCTCTGATAAGTGAGTCTGGAGTAAAAAAGATAATCTTCTCCTGTCCCGAGTGTTACCAGACGTTCAAAGAGAATTACCCCAATTATGTGAAGATAGATTGCGAGTTACAGCATATCAGCGAATTCCTATCTGAGGCGATAGAAAAAGATGAATTGAGTTTTAAGGAGACTAAAAGAAAAGTAACCTACCACGACCCCTGTAGACTCGGTAGGCATATGGGAATATACGAACCGCCAAGGAAAGTGCTTGAGGCGATTCCAGGCATAGAATTGGTTGAAATGAAACATAGTAAAGAGGAATCTCTTTGTTGCGGCACCAGCGCTTTTACTAACTGCGACTTATACTCAAAACAGATAAGGGTTGAGCGGTTGCTTGAAGCGAAAGATACTGGTGCCGAGACTCTCATAACATCATGTCCGAAATGTCAGATTCACTTCAGATGTGCCATGGTAAATAAAGGAGAGGAAAAGGGGCCGGACGTCGAGATTGAGGTTATGGATATGGTGAATTTAGTGGCAAATGCTTTGGAGGAGAAGAATTAATGACTGAAGCTGCGAATAGCCCTGCCTTAGTAATCGGCGGCGGTATAGCTGGCATCCAAGCCTCTATTGACCTGGCTAATATGGGCTTTCCGGTTTATCTGGTGGAGAGATCACCCAGTATCGGGGGCAGGATGGCTCAGCTAGACAAGACCTTCCCCACTAATGATTGTGCCATGTGCATCCTTGCCCCCAAGATGAATGAGTGTTATCGACACCAAAATATCAGGGTATTAAGTTATTCAGAAGTCGCTGAGGTTGGGGGTGAACTGGGTAACTTTGAAGTCAAGATACTGAGGAAACCAAGGTATATCGATGAGACCAAGTGTACTGGTTGCGGGGAATGCGCCCAGGTATGCCCGGTCGAAGTCAAAAGCGAATTCGACCAAGGGATGGGCAACAGAAAAGCAATATACAAACCGTTTGCTCAAGCGATTCCCAACCTTTATGTCATTGATAAAAGGGGAACTCCTCCTTGCAGAGTAGCCTGTCCTGCCGGGGTGGATATCCAGGGCTATGTTGCCCTCATTTCTCAGGGCAAGTTTAAAGAAGCACTCAGTCTCATCAGACAGAAGATTACTCTACCCGCTACTGTCGGTAGGGTATGCACTCACCCATGTGAGACGGAGTGCAATCGGGGGGAAGTCGATGAACCAATTGCCATCGCCGCTCTTAAACGGTTCGTGGCTGACTATGAGCTGACTGTGGGGGTGGAGGAGGTGACACCTGCCCCCCGGACCAAAGACGAGAAAGTAGCTGTTATCGGTTCTGGGCCAGCTGGCTTAACTGCGGCTCATGATTTAGTGCTCATGGGCTACGAGGTAACCATTTTTGAGGCGCTGCCTGTCCCCGGTGGTATGTTGGCAGTAGGCATTCCTGAATACCGCTTACCCAAGAAGGTGCTTCAAACCGAGATTGAGGCTATCCAGAAACTGGGGGTCGAGATAAAATTAAATAGCCCTGTAGGCAAAAACGGCTTGACTCTAGATGACCTCCGGCAACAGGATCACAAGGCGATTTTCATTGCCGTGGGTGCCCACCGGAGTATGAAGCTTGATATCCCCGGCGAGAACTTGAAAGGTGTCTATCACGGTGTCTCCTTCCTGAAGGATGTCAACCTTGGGAAGAAGGTTATGGTTGGGGAAAAGGTAGCAGTAGTTGGTGGTGGCAATGTAGCCATTGATGCTGCTCGAACCGCCCTCCGCCTCGGCTCCAGAGAAGTAACTATTCTATATCGTAGGTCGAGGCAGGAGATGCCAGCAAGTCAAGAGGAGATAGCGGAGGCTGAGCATGAGGGGGTTAAGATTCATTACCTAGCTACCCCAGTTACAATTCTGGGCAAGGATAGGAAAGTCGTGGGTATGAAGTGTATTCGGATGAAGCTGGGAGAGCCTGATGCCAGCGGTAGGAGACGACCTATACCCATTAAGGACTCAGAGTTTACTATCGATGTGGACATGGTTATTCCAGCCATAGGTCAAGTGCCCGACCTCGCCTTCCTACCCGAAAATAGTAGCTTCCAAGTATCACCCAGAGGAACATTTGAGGTCGACAGCAAAAGCCTAGCTACCGCTATACCTGGGGTGTTTGCTGGCGGAGATGCTGTGCTTGGACCGGCCTCTGTGGTACAGGCTATAGCAACCGGACACAGAGCAGCCACTGCCATTGACAACTACCTGCAAGGGGAAACACTCTTGCCTGAAGAAGAGCCACTCCCGACTGTAACCATTGAGGATATAGACCTAACCGACGTAGAGAAGAGAAATCGGTTGGTAATGCCTACTATTCCCTCCAAAGAGAGGTTAGCCGGCTTTACCGAGGTAAACCTTGGCCTCAACCAGGAGATGGCTATAGAGGAAGCAAAGAGATGCCTAAACTGTGGTGTTTGCTCTGGATGCCGGGAGTGTGAAAAGGTTTGCCAGGCTAAGGCTATAAACCACGAAATGAAGGAGGAATACCTGAACCTGAATGTTGGTAGCATTATCCTGGCTACCGGACTGGACTTTTATGATATTTCAAAGCTTGGAGAATATGGCTACGGAAGGATAGCCAATGTAATCACTGCCATTGAGTACGAGAGGCTGACCTCAGCCTCCGGTCCTACCGAGGGTGAACTCAAGCGCCCTTCAGATGGGAAGATTCCATCCAATACAGCTTTCATTCAGTGTGTTGGCTGCCGTGATTTCAAAAACAAGCCATACTGCTCAAGCGTATGCTGTATGTGTGCTACCAAAGAGGCAATACTAGCCTATGAGCACCAGCCGGGAACAAAGTCAACCATCTTCTATATGGACCTGAGAGCGGTGGGCAAACGCTTCCAAGAGTATGTCACCCGAGCCAAAGAAGAATACAATGTAACGTATGTCAGAGGCCGTCCTGGGAGAATCGAAGTAAACCCTGAAAATGGTAATCCGATTATCTGGCATGAGGATACTACTACCGGAGAAACGAAACCGTTTGAGACCGAGCTAGTGATTCTCTCCCAGGCTATGACTCCCTCCGGTGGCATTGAAAGGCTAGCCAGCATATTGGGCATAAGTCTAGACCAACATGGGTTTGCCGAAGTCCCAGATAAGTTATTCTACCCTCTGGACACCACGAGACCTGGTATCTTTGCCTGTGGCTATGCTCATAGTCCACGGGATATCCCTGACTCCGTGGTTCAAGGCTCAGCGGCGGCGGCTAGAGTGGCTGAAGCGGTGGCATTTAGAGTGCCTAGTCTGGCAACGGGAGGTGTTTACCGTGACTGAGGTTCGCATTGGTGTCTTCATATGTCACTGTGGCAAGAATATCGGAGGCTACGTGGACGTCCCCCAGGTGGTGGAGTACGCCAGACAACTGCCGAACGTTGCCTATGCTGAGCATAACCTATACACGTGCTCCGAAGAGGGAACCTCCTCAATAAAGAAGAGTATCCTAGAATATACCTTAAACCGGGTTGTAGTAGCCTCCTGCACTCCGAGAACCCATGAGCCATTATTTAGGACTGCCTGTGAGGAAGCCGGCCTCAACAAGTATCTATTTGAATTTGCTAACATCAGGGAGCAAGTCTCCTGGGTTCATATGAACCTGCCACAGGAGGCCACTGAAAAAGCTAAGAGCCTGGTTAGAGCAGCGGTAGCTAAAGCCCGATTACTTGAGCCATTAGAAGAAGTTGAGGTGGAAGTGCTTCCATCCTGTATGGTAATCGGTGGCGGTATAGCCGGAATGAGCGCAACTTTAAATCTAGCGAAACAAGGTTTCGATGTTCATCTTGTAGAAAAAGGGGCAGAGCTTGGTGGTACTCTGTTGGATCTCCATAAGCTCTTCCCCACTAACAAGGAAGCAAGAGACTTAATTAATCCGCTAATACACGAGTTGAAGGAACACGATAGGATAAAAACCTATCTTGGGACGAAAGTTAAAGAAGTAGCCGGGTTTATCGGCAATTTCGATGTTACTTTAGACCACGGAGATAGGGAGAGCAAGCTTAATGTAGGCACGATTATAGTTGCCATTGGAGCTACGGAATTCAAACCAATAGGCCAATATAGTTATGGAGAAATGACAGGGGTCCTTACTCAACTGGAGCTGGAAAAGCAAATGAAAGAGGGTACGGTCGATGGCCAGAATATTGTGATGATCAACTGTGTTGGCGCTCGGGTTGCTGAGAGAGCATATTGTGGCCGCTTCTGCTGCCTAACTGCAATAAAGAATGCTGCGCTCATTAAGGAAAATAACCCAGCGGCAAAGGTATGGATTCTTCATCGTGATTTGATGGCTTACGGAGTGGATTTCGAGGATTACTACCGGAAGGCTATGGAAGCGGGTGTCAGATTCATCCGTTACAGCCTGACAAGCCCGCTCAAGGTTATCGGGAATGGGAGGGTTGAACGGGTGAAGGTATACCACCAATTAATACAGAAGGAAATTGAGCTCCCCTGCGATACAGTGGTACTCACCACTCCCCTTATTCCCCACGTTGATAATGAGGAGCTCTCCAAGATGCTCAAGGTTCCCTTGGGCCAGGAGGGTTTTTTCCTAGAAGCACACCTCAAACTACAGCCGGTAGAATTTGCTACAGATGGCATCTATATCTGTGGCTCGGCCCGCTGGCCTGTAGAGGTGACTGAGGCTATCTTCCAGGGTTATGCCAGTGCCTCAAAGGCAGCAATACCCATGAGCAGGGGCTATGTGAGACCTGAGGCCATAACCGCCTCTGTAAATAAAGATGCCTGTGCCGGCTGTGGTATCTGTGTTACTCTGTGCCCATATAGCGCCATAACGATAAACACTGAGAATGGCAGAAGGGTTTCCAATGTTATTTCTGCGCTGTGTAAAGGTTGCGGAACCTGTGGAGCTGCCTGTCCCTCCGGGGCAATCTCAATGAACCACTTCACCGATGAGCAGCTCTTCGCCCAAATAGAGGCTTTGGTGGCGTGATAAGGCAAGGGGTATAAATAGTGTGATAAGTAAAATTGCCTAGTTTCAACATATTGGTAGTAGAAAATAACTAGTAAAACGAGCTTCTAATTAGGTCTTTCCAGTAGTCAAAGATTAGCGTTATAGCAGATGGTGCTTGGCAAGCAATATAGTAAGCTAAGAGTGGGTACGGAGCCAGACGAGATTAGCTGTTGCGAAATGAGGAACTAATGGTGGGAATAGTGGCGGAGAGGGTGGGATTCGAACCCACGGTAGCCAAAGGCTACACGCGCTCTCCAGGCGCGCCTGTTAGACCACTCCAGCACCTCTCCATAAATAATACCTGGGCGAGAAGTCGGATTATATTCTATGTAAATGGGTGGCGGAGAGGGTGGGATTCGAACCCACGCTCCACTAAATGCGGAGACCGCTTTTCGAGAGCGGCACCATGAACCACTCGGACACCTCTCCTCAATTATAGCAATTATAACACATCACCCCACTATGTCAGCTATATGCTTTACGAGCTTGCCCCGATATAGTATGCTGTCAGCAGGTTGTTAGTTGAAGCTTTGATTTGGTTGAAGTTCCTGTTTTGTCTTGGCGTTATCCTGTTCGCCGGGACAAGGCTAGCCCGCTATGGGGATGCTATTGCCAAGAAAACGGGGCTGGGGGGGATATGGGTAGGTCTGGTGCTTCTGGCTGCCATTACCTCTATACCGGAGCTGGTTACCGGCGTAAGCTCAGCTGCCCTGGTTAAACTCCCCGATTTAGCCGTGGGTACTCTCTTCGGCAGTTGCATGTTCAATCTGGCTATTCTGGCTTTACTCGATATCCTGCATCGCCGCACCCCTGTTTTAAGTGAGGTAAGGCGATGGCATATAGCATTGGCCGGTGTTGGGATATTGCTTATCGCTGTCGCTGCCGTTAGCATCTTTGCCGGGGAAAGGCTTTCCGGGTTAGTTCTGGGGTGGGTGGGCGTCCCCAGCATTATCATCCTCGTCCTGTATTTAGTATCAGTATGGGGGATGTTCCGCTTTGAGCGCAGCCAGCCTGTACAGCGGGTAGAGGCTGCCTCACCACAATATGCGGAGATTCCAATAAGGTCGGTGTACTTCAGATTTACACTGGCGGCTATAGCGGTTATTGGTGCTGGAATATGGTTGTCATTTATTGGTGATGAGATTGGTCAGACTTATGCTTGGGATGCCAGCTTTGTCGGGAGTCTATTTCTAGCGATCAGTTCCTCGATGCCGGAGTTAGTGGTTACTATTGCTGCCCTCCGTCTGGGCGCCATAGATATGGCAGTCGCTGACATACTAGGCAGCAATATGTTTAACATCGCCATTATTTTCCTGGTTGATCTTTCCTTTAGGCGAGGGGCTATTCTGTCTTCGGTGTCAGGTGCTCATCTCACCACAGCTATAGTAGCCGTGGTGATGACTCTGCTGGTTATTATTGGGCTCCGATTTCGACAGAAGAGTAAGACCTTTATTGTCATCAGTTGGTATGCTCTCGCCTTAATCGGGCTCTATATTTTTGGCGCTTATGCTTTGTTTGTTTCGGGCGTAGGTTTGGGGTGAGCCGTTGTTTAGATGAGGCAGCCTCTTTGGAGTTAATATGCTTTCTTGACTTTACGGAGGTTTTTTGCTAAAATCCAACGCTTGAGACTACTTTTCTTACATTATCAAACCCAGAGGGCGATATTGCCTTCGGCTAATGGTTTGCACCGTAGTTAGTGGCGTAAGGTTGAGTTATGGAGCCTGATGAGTATGAGGTTAACTACAATGGAGTTCAGTTTACTCAAAGGGCTAATCTTCAGATACTACCTCATGTTAGCTTGAAAATCCTTAAAGGAGGCATGTTGTGGCTAGGGAAGAAGTGATTAGTAGTGTAGAAACTATCGAGGGTGAAGCGGAAAAGATACTTGAAGAGGCTCGAAGCAGAGCTAACGAAATTCTCCGTAAGGCCAATGAAGAAGCCAGCAAAATTCTCTCGTCCAAGGTGACCCTGGATGAAGTCAAAAAGGAGCGTGAGCAGATTATACATAAGGCTGAAAAGGAAGCTAACAAAGAGGTCGAAGAGTCGAAGAAGAAAGCAGCTGAGGTTAGAACTGCTACTGATAAGGAAGTGGAGAAAATTGCCAAGCGCATAGTAAACCTCATCACTGGGGTAGAGTCGGAATGATACCTCTCATTGTCAACAGCCCTGAGTCTATGGTCAAAGTTAGAGTAATGACGATGAAGGATTACTCAGAGCCGGCGCTTAAAACTTTGCATAGAATCGGGGTGCTCCATGTTGAGGAAGGTAAAGAGTTAAAGCCTGTAGATAAAGCCGCTCTTGAATCTGAACGAAAAGAGGTCAGCGAGCTATTAACCTTCGTTGACAGTGTGCTAAGTTACATACCAAAGAAAGAGCGAGTGCCTTTAGGCGAGGATGTTGAGGTAATATACACCAGACCCTTTAGCGAGATTAGCGGCGAAGTAAGATTACTATACAACAAGATTAATAAGCTGAACGAGAGAGCTGTTAAACTTAATGACGAGGCTCAGCAGTTAACCGAACTGAAGAAGTATATTGAAGCTCTGGCTGGACAAATTGACCTTAGACTGAGAGACCTGAATTTTTCTGGAGACTACCTTTTTTCTAGACTTTTTGTCCTGCCTGGTGAGGCATACGAAGCTTTATCTACCCGCCTGAAAAACTACCTGTTTGAGGATGTTGTTGCCAGCGTAGAAAACGAGACTATATTTTATGTGGTGGCTAGGGTCAGGGACCAGAAAATCATAGAGTCTATAGTTAGTGATGCCGGGGGCAAAATTTTACCAATACCTGACGAAGATTTAACCTTGAGGGACTTTCTGGAAATAGCCAGCGGTAAAATTCGCAGTCTTGAAGAGGAATTAACAAAACTTCGTGAAGAACTTCAGAGTAAGGCTAGAGAGGATTTAAATAGGATTGCCCTTTTGAGGGAAGCGTTAGCAGCCGAAAATGAAAGGTTATCAGTTTTAGAAAAAGCCTGTGAAGCCAAATATGTAACCTTAATTGAGGGATGGATTCCAGAGAACAATATTGAGTCTGCAATCTCTGAGGTTAAACAGAGTATAGACTATGTATTTATTGACACCAGAAAACCGGAAGAGGAAGAAGAACCGCCTACCAAACTAAAGAATCCGAAGGGATTCAAGCCATTTCAGGTTGTTGTAAACTTATTTGCTATCCCGAAGTACAGGGAATGGGACCCCACACCGATAATAGCTTATTCTTTTGCTATTTTCTTCGGACTTATGATGGCCGATGTGGTTTATGCTATCGGCGTTATCCTGTTGGCGAGATTTCTTGTATCTAGATTTCTTGGTGACCCAGGATCCGAAGGCATTAAACTATTTAAAAATCTGCTCTATATCAGTGGCGGTGTGGCTCTTGTTTTGGGTTTGCTTAGCGGAAGCTACTTAGGCAATATCTATGAACTCTTCGGATTTGGGTCTGTAGCCCTTGTTAAGGGAATTGAACAATTATTTCAAGACCCCCTACAGTTCATAATAATAGCCCTGATAATAGGTCTTATCCATGTGAATATAGGCCATCTGCTGGCACTAATTAAAGGGGTGAAGGAAAGAGACAGGGGGATAATAGTAAATAAAATTGGTTTATTTCTAGTCCAACTTGGAATACCTTTCCTGCTTAACTTCCTTAAATTAGAATACCTTCTCTACACTACATTGCCTGTGGATTTACCAACGTTTACTGAACAGATATATACAATCTCTTTGTATGGTATGTTGGTAGGTGTGATATTAGTCATTGCTGGCTCCATCATACAGAGTGGTGGTTTGGGATTTATTCTCTGGATTTTCGACTTAACTGGCATCTTGGGTGATGTCATGTCGTATTGCCGATTAGCCGGAGTGGGATTAGCTACATTCTACCTTGGCGCAAGCTTTAATATGCTGGCAGAGGTATTCAGTGGGATATTCCCTGGTGGATTTGGGCTTATATTGGGGAGTATTGTCGCCATTTTGATTCTCATCGCGGGGCATATGATTAATCTGTCTCTTGGCATGATCACCGGTGTTATACATTCTCTTAGACTGTGCTTTGTTGAATTCCTGTTTAAATTCTATGAGGGAGGAGGTAGGCAATATAGCCCATTCAAGTTGAAGAAGCGTATATCGGCGCCGGTCACAACATAATCCAAGAAAAGGAGGGTTAAAAAAAATGATATTTGATCCAACTTCTTTAGCTACTCTAGGCGGAGCCTTAGCCTTGATTGGTGGCTTGGTCGGTTCCTCAATAGGTATAGCCAAGGCAGCGTCTGCCGGAACAGCTACCTTATCTGAGGATCCGGGGCAATTCAGGAGTGTTATAGTGCTATCGTCTCTACCAATGACTCAAAGCTTCTATGGGCTCATAGTATTGATACTTATTATAACAGCAGTAGTGCCTAAAGTGGTAGAAACAGGTGGCAGTGGCATGACTGTGCTTGGCATTGGGCTCATAGCATGCTTGGCGGAACTGTTCTCAGCAATATACCAGGGCAGTGTGTGTGCTTCGGGTATCTCACTCCTGCCCAAGACAAAGGGACAGATATTTACCAGTAGCATGATGCTAGCTGTGTTTGTCGAGCTACTGGGTGTGTTGGGACTCGTGTTCACCATAATGGCATTAACTATGTTAGGGCTTATGTAGAGGGAGTCTTATGAGCGGAATGGAGAAAATAAGCGAGGCTATCTTAGACAGGGTAAAGGTGGATGCCCAGAATATAGTAAAAGAGGCTGAGAATAAAGCACGGGAAGGGATAGAGAAAGCTAAAAAGCAGCAGAAAGCAAAACTTGAGGAGGATAGAGGTAAGCTTATAGAAGAAGCTGAAGCTGAGGCTGCCCGAATCCTGGCTCAAGCTTCTATAAAGGTTCGCCAAGAGTTATTAACCGCCAAAACGGCAGTAATTGATGAGATAGTCGGCAGGGCGAAAAAGGCGTTGTCTGGGTCTTCGCATGATGAAAGCTTAGTCTTAAACCTGACTAAGGAAGCCATTAATACACTTGATATTGATAAAGCCAGGGTTTATGTTTCGCCCAGAGATAGTGCCGCTGTGAAAAAACTCATTAAGGGGGATAAAGAATTAGCTAGTAAAGTAACGGAAGTAAAGGAGTTTGATTGCACCGGTGGGGTTATAGTTGAGGACATTGATGGTAAAATCAGGATAGATAATACTTATGAGACCAGACTTGAGATGTTACTACCAAGACTATTGCCCGAGATAAATAAGGAGCTCTTTAAAGGTTTATAGGATGGGTTTTTTTGATACCAGGTATGCATTTATGTCGGCCTACCTGAAAGGTGAGGAGTCTAAAATTGTGACTGCCGATTATATTGATAGGATGTCGAATGTATCCAGTGTCCAGGATGTGTTACAAATTATTAGAGGGACTGATATAGGGAGTTACCTTGAAGGAGTAACAGCTGAAACCTTTGATGATATTGATGAATACCTGTGGAGGTATTTGGGAGGGTGTCTTGAGCGCCTGGAATGGTTTAGGCCTGTGCCGGCTGACATACTTAAGGTATTGAGAGCGCATATAATAAAATACGATGTGTTAAATATCAAGGCTGCTTTGCAGGGTATTTCAATAGGTAGGGAAGCCCGTAGGCTACCGCTAGGGGTTATCCATAATTATGGGTTACTGGACGAGCTTTTCACTGCCGAAGATGTGGATAGCGTTATAGAGCTACTCAACAAATGCAAGCTTGGGGATTACGCATCTATCCTAAGGGAATACAAGGTAGATGGAGAGGTAAAATCAAACCTCTTGACCGAAGCTAGATTAGATGGGGAGTATTATAAGAACCTGATAAATATGACCAGAGATACAGAAGAGGGCTCCATATTGGCCAAAGCCTTCAGTATCATAATAGATTTGATAAACTTGCAGGTTATATTAAGAGCTGTAATTGAGGGTAGAGGGGTTGAAGCGGCTGAATCCACCATTGGCGGAGGGTATATAATATCAGGTGGACTCATTAGGGAGCTATTATCGCTTAAATTGACTGAGATACCCGGCAGGCTAAGGAATACTCTATACCACAATGTGGTGGAGGAAGTAGTAAGTAGCTATGATAGAACTAAGAGCCTCATGGCTATAGATGAAATTATTGAGAAGCACAAGTTCAGATTGAGCAAGGAGATACTATCGCCGAGGGTGCTATCCCCTCTAGTGTTAGTTTGGTATTTAATGATTAAAGAGGTTGAAATACGAAACTTAAGGCTGATTCTAAAGGCAATGTTTGATAACATACCCGTGGAAGAAATAAAGACGTATCTGGTATTTGCATCATGATGCCGATTAAGCAAATGGGCATAGCCGTCATAGGAGACGAAGACCTAGTTAGTGGGATGAGATTAGCTGGTATCGGTAGATATCATCTAATAAAGGAAGACCACGATACTGGGGAAGAGGTTAGACAGGTTCTAAGTGGGCTGATAGCTGAGCCTGATGTTGGTGTGATAGTGATACTGGAAGATTATGCGGAATACGTCAGTGATTTACTGACTCAAGTTAAAGAAGGTAAGAAAGTAACCCCGGTGATTGTTGAAGTTCCGTCAAAACGTGGCAGGGGCTATCAGGATGCCAGAGAATATTACAAGGCATATATTCGGAAATTTATCGGGTTTGATATAGAAATTTAACCCGAGTTTTACGGAGGTAATAAGGCTATGGGAAGAATATGGAGGGTGTCAGGTCCCCTGGTTATAGCTGAGGATATGAAGGGAGCTCAGGTTTATGAGATTGTTGAGATAGGTGAGGAGGAACTTGTCGGCGAAATAATAGGCCTAGAAGGGGATAAGGCGATAATCCAGGCCCATGAGGAAACCTTGGAGTTAGAGGTTGGCCAGAAGGTTAGGGGAACAGGTAAAATTCTAACTGCTGAGTTGGGTCCGGGGATTGTGGGCTCCATTTATGACGGACTTCAAAAATCTTTGACCGAGTTGATGCAAGAAAGCTCGTTTATAAAGCGAGGGACAAAGGCGCTTGCGCTTGCCCGGGACAAAAAATGGCAGTTTACACCCAAAGTCAAGGCCGGGGATAAAGTTAATGAAGGGGATATAATTGGCACGGTTCCTGAGACCGAGCTTATAGAACATAGAATAATGGTGCCCCAGGGGATTAGAGGTGTGGTAAAAAAGATAGGTAAAGGTGACTATACTGTTGAAGAACCAATAGCCCAGATAGAGCAGGACGGGAAAGTAAAAGAGATTAAACTAATGCAAGAATGGCCGGTAAGAAAACCAAGACCCTATAAGCGAAGACTAGACCCATCGAAATTGCTCGTTACCGGCATGAGGATTATAGACTACATGTTTCCTTTAGCCTTAGGTGGTAAAGGTGCCATACCCGGAGGCTTTGGCACCGGAAAGACTGTTGCCTTACAGCAATTGGCTAGATGGGCTCAGACCCAGCTCAATATTTATGTTGGCTGCGGCGAAAGAGGCAATGAGATGGCTGATGTGCTTTATAGCTTCAGGAAGCTTAAAGACCCGACGACAGACAGGTTGTTGCAAGAGAAGGAAATATTTCTGGCTAACACTTCCAATATGCCTGTTGTTGCCCGTGAATCAAGTATCTTTGTTGGTATCACTATCGGTGAGTACTTTAGGGATATGGGTTATGACGTTCTACTGGTCGCAGATTCAACCTCGAGGTGGGCTGAAGCCATGAGGGAAATCAGCGGAAGACTGGAAGAGATGCCGGGGGAGGAAGGCTTCCCGGCATATCTTGGGTCACGGCTCTCCTCATTTTATGAAAGGGCAGGATTAGTCGAATGCTTGGGCAGTCCAGATAGAACCGGCTCGGTAACAGTAGCCGGTGCAGTAAGCCCTCCCGGGGCTGACTTCAGCGAGCCGGTAACTCAGCATACCCTCAGAATAGTAGATGCCTTATACTCTCTGGATGTTGCGCTAGCCAACAGAAGGCACTTCCCAGCGATAAGTTGGCTCACTAGCTACAGTCTATATGCTGAGGATGTTAAAGATTGGTGGAGTGAGTTCGCTCCAGAATGGGCAGATACAAGAGCCACGGCACTGAAGGTTTTACAGGAGGAGGCGGCGCTGGAGGAGATTGTAAGACTTGTCGGTCCTGAGGCTTTGCCCGAAAGGGACAAATTGTTACTGCTAGTGGCAAGGATGATACGCGAGGATTTCCTCATGCAAAGTGCCTACCATGAAATTGATACCTACTGCATGCCGGCAAGGGCTCATCTCATGCTCATGACCATAGTAAAGTTTTACCAATTAGCGCAGGAGATGTTGGATTCTGGGGTAGATGTTGGCCAGATTCGCTCTTCCCCGATGGTGCCTAGAATATCTAGGATGAAAGATATACCCAACGATGTCTTTGAGCAGAGAATCAAGGAATTATGGTCGGAGATGGAAGTAAGCCTAGTAGCTGAGAAGGGAGGGGTCTCATGAGTCTTTACATTAAAGAAGCAAGAGCAATTAACCGGGCTAAAGGGTCTTTGCTCGTAGCCGAGAGTATCCCCGGTATAAAATTTGGGGAGATAGTTGATGTCCAACTCTCAACTGGTGAGGTAAAGCGGGGTCAGGCAATAGACATTAGCAAAGAGGTAACCATAATCCAGGTATTTGGTGGCATTAGTGAAGTCGACCTTATTGGAAGTAAGATAAGGTGCAGAGGCGAGACTTTAAAGCTGCCGGTATCAATCGATATCTTGGGAAGGGTCTTTAACGGAATGGGAGAGCCTATAGATGGTGGCCCACCTGTTATCCCTGAAGACTATCTAGATGTTAGTGGTGAGCCGATGAACCCCGCCTCCCGTGAGCCCCCGGCTGAGTTTATTGAAACCGGAATATCAGCCATAGACGGCTTAAATGCTTTGGTCAGGGGACAGAAACTGCCAATATTCAGTGGCTCGGGTCTACCCCATAATCGAATCGTAGCTCAAGTTATTCGACAGGCTAAAGTTCGGGGTAAAGAGGAAAAATTTGCCATAGTGTTTGCTGCCATTGGTGTTAGTTATGATGATGCCTCCTTTTTCATGGCAAATCTTGAGAAGACAGGGGCTCGGGAAAGAACGGTAGCCTTCATCAATACAGCTTCAGACCCGGTTATAGAGCGAATATCAACGCCTAAGTTAGCCTTAACCGCTGCCCAGTATCTATCCTGGGAACACAGTATGCATGTGCTGGCAATACTTACTGATATGACCAATTATTGTGAAGCCCTTCGTGAACTTTCTGCCATGCGAGAGGAGATACCATCAAGGAGAGGATATCCTGGATACATGTATACCGACCTAGCCACAATGTATGAGAGGGCGGGTAGAATTTCTGGAAGGGAAGGCTCAGTAACCATAATGCCCATTTTAACCATGCCTAATGATGACATAACTCATCCTATACCTGACCTTACCGGCTATATTACTGAAGGGCAGATTGTGCTTTCTCGAGAGCATGAGAGGAAGGGGATATACCCGCCAATAGATGTGTTCTTGTCGCTGTCGCGGATGATGAAGGAAGGAATCGGGCCGGGTAAGACTAGGGAAGACCATAACAATGTCTTTATGCAGTTATACGCCGCCTATGCCGAAGGGTGCAGCCTCAGGGAGATATCAACCATCATCGGGGCTGAGGCATTGAGTGATAGGGACAAAATTTACCTGACCAATGCAGACTCGTTTGAGAGAGAATTCATATCTCAGGGTGAGTTTGAAAGCAGAACGGTAGAAGAAACCCTGGATACAGGCTGGAAATTATTTTCAGCATTACCTGAGGAAGACCTGAAGCTAATTAGCGAGGAACTAATTAAAAAATATCTCTCCAAGCATTCGGAAAAGACGTAGGATGGGTGAATGCCTCAGCAATTAATCAAAGTTAGGCCGACAAAGATTGAGCTTATTAAGCTAAAGCGTCGACTTTCATTGGCCGAGAGAATACAGAAGATAGTAAAAGACAGACTGTCAATACTAACCATGGAGTTTTTGCAGACAGCCAGAGAGATTGTAGGGGCTAAAGGTAAACTACTTACCCAGATTTTTGAGGATTATAAGGCGCTATCAATGGCTGCCGGGTATCATGGCTACATAACATTGGAGAAAGAGCTAATAGCCAATGAGACCGAATTAAAGTTGGTCACCGGCTCAAGAAATATAGCCGGAGTGAAAACCCCTTCCTTTGAACTAGCCGAGAAGGAAAAGACAGTAAGAGGGTATAGCTTATTTGATACCTCTTCATACTTGGATCAGGCAGCACAACTATCGGGAAAATGCCTTGAGGCTATTGTCGAGCTGGCTGAGCTCCAGAGGGGTCTTGAGTTATTGGGAATGGAAATAAATAGGACAAAAAGAATAGTTAATGCCTTAGAATATATAATAATTCCCGGGTTACAAGAGACAATAAGAGACTTAGATATGAAGTTTGAGGAAAGGGATAGGGAGGAGAAATCACGGCTGAAGCGGGTAAAGGTGCTACTTCAACGAGGGTAGATAGATGGCTAACGAATCGCCTTACGAAAGGATGCTTCACGAGTGTTTAAAGAACGAGCTCAGGGTGCTAAACGCCCATCTGCCATACCGTCAAAAACCGCTATCGGGTTTATTAGACGAGGAATACCCTCATGTAGTATGCAATGATGGCAGCACCCATCTTTTCAAAAGGAAAGAGTTAGAGTACCTGGCAGGCATGTTAAATACCGAGGAGCAGGAAGTATTGTTACTGCCCATGCTTATACAACTGGGTCCAAATCAAGATGAGGCGGCGATAATATGTGAGCAAGGAATCGAGGAGAAGATTATTTCAAAGATTCTTAAAATGCCCCTCACCTCCAAGGGGAAAAGGATTACGATATACAAGCCGCAGTTAGGCGTACTAAGGAAGGTATTAAAAACAACAACGCAGTATCTATTTTCCCCTGAAACCCTCACCTAACCTGTCTTCTTTCGTAACTACTAATGCCACCCACTCAATTTTGAAATTAATACACTGCTTGTTGTCACCTCGATAAATATAAAAACTCTTGACGTTATACACGGTTTCGTGTAAAGTAAATGAGGGGGGATTATAGGTTTTTGGGCTATTCGGTAGGAGAACAAGTAAAAGTACCAGAGAGTTTGGTGGTTAAAATCTGGCAGCGCCTGCTATTGGATGGAACAGAGCTGACCACTGAGGAAGGTGAGTCAGTAAAGATAATCTACCCGGGAAGGTCTAATGATGACCAAGGGGCTGATTTCCGGGATGTGGTTCTTACTATCAGTGGCAGGTTGGCAATCGGGGATATAGAAGTTCATACTAAATCTAGTGATTGGCAAGCGCACCGGCACCAGGACAACCCCGTCTATAACCGGGTAATCTTGCATGTGGTGATGTGGGACGATACCGGGATAGCTACCAATCTCCCCAACGGAGAGACTATTCCTACTGTTGTCCTTCACAAATACATAAAGAGCCCGATTAGCCAGTGGACTAACCCTCTGCCTACCATAAGTGTGCCTTGCCTTAAAGCTGCAGAACGCCTGACTAAAGGCGTTATAGTCGAATTCCTAGATAGTGCCGGGGAGGAACGGTTTTTAGCCAAGGCTGCCCGGTTTCAAACAGATTTAGGTCAGATGGAGGCAGGTCAGTGCCTTTATCAGGGGATAATGGGTGCTCTGGGTTACTCCAAGAATAAGTTACCCTTCCTGGAGTTAGCCAGCAGGTTGTCACTCCAGCGTCTAGAATCTATAAGCCGGGGTAAAATATCAGATGGGGAATGTCTTGCTTGGCAACAGGCTTTATTATTAGGTACTGCTGGGCTACTTCCCTCACAGCGCCCCAATTGGCACCTAGGGAATGATGAGTGGGTAGATACATTAGAGGGGCTATGGACTTCTTCTTGTCAGGCTAGGGCAATGTCCCATGGTGATTGGCACCTGTTCAAGGTCAGACCAAACAACTTCCCCATTCGCCGCATAGTAGCTATGAGTTACCTCATACTTCGCTGTAGGGAGAGGGGGATATTGGATGAGGTGGTTAATATGATAAGAGGTGTGGCTATCAACAAAAACCACCGCGGATTAGAAGAGGGGTTAACAGTTACCACCAGTGATTACTGGGCAAGCCACTTTGACTTTGGGTCAGGTTGTAGAATAAAAACGCCAACTCTTCTTGGTAGCAGGCGAGCGGCTGGTATTGTGGTCAATGTCGTTCTGCCCTTCGCTTACGCCTGGAGCAGAGTTAACTCTCATCCAGAAATTGAGAAGGAGGCATTTGACCTTTATCATAGTTATCCTCGGCTGGCAGTAAACGCCGTGGAAAGGCATATGAGGAACCAGCTTGGGTTAAACAATAGCCTAGTCAACTCAGCCCGACGTCAACAAGGGCTGATTCACATCTATAATACTCTGTGCACTCGAGGTAAATGTAACTGCTGCCCTTTAAGCCAGCCTGAGGCTGGGAATCACGTCTAAATCTAAGCCATCAATCTTGCCTGCCTGGAGCCGGTAATAGCCGCAAGCAGCAATCATAGCGGCATTATCAGTGCATAACACCGGCTCAGGAACCAGGACGGGGATGGATGAGTTTTGTGCTAGCCGCTGACGAAGTAATTCATTTGATGCCACCCCACCAGCCAGTAGAATCTGCTTTACCCGGTGCTCTTTGGCTACGGCTACAGTCTTGGTCACCAGAACATCAACTACTGCTTCCTGAAAGCTGGCAGCAGCATCAGCCTCGTTTGAGACCATTCCCTTCTCCACTGCTCGTAACAGGGCTGTCTTGACGCCGCTAAAGCTGAAGTCGCTTGTCCCCTTTAGCCAGGCACGAGGTAGCTGAATAGAGACAGCATTCCCACTCCTGGCTGCCTGCTCAATAGCCGGACCCCCGGGATAACCCAGCCCTAATATCCTGGCAGCTTTGTCAAAGGCTTCGCCGGCGGCGTCATCCCGTGTCCGTCCTAATATTACATAATCTCCGTGTCCTCTCATTAGTACCAGGTCACTATGCCCCCCGGAAACAATGAGGCATAACAAGGGGAAGTCAGGAACAGAACCAGGGCTGCTGTCACCCAGCCAATTAGCATAGATATGACCTTCAAGATGATTAACCCCGGTAATAGATAGCCCTTGAGCTAAAGCAGTAGCCTTAGCCACATTTACTCCGACCAGCAATGAGCCAGCCAGACCAGGACCGATGGTGACAGCAATGCCATCCAAATCACTCCAGGTAGCCCTGGCTTCAGCCATTGCCTGTTCAATAATGGGGATAATAGCCAGAATGTGTTGCCTGGAGGCTACCTCAGGCACAATACCCCCGTGGCGAGCATGGATTTCCACCTGAGAGGCAATCTGATTGGACAGAATTCTGGCTCCATCCTCCACCACCGCCGCTGCTGTTTCATCACAAGAGGTCTCAATGCCCAGAATTTTCATACATCTGGATTATAGCATAGCCATTAGGGAACAAAACACCGCTGGAGGTTGGTAATAAATATCACATAATTGTTTTGACACCCCTATTAGCCAATGCTATGATGATTGAAAGGAATACTTAAGGGAGGTCTTATTCAATAAGAGTGGGGTGATGTTATATGTCTAGTATCGGAATAATATACCTAATACCTCTTGTCGTTTGTCTTTTGCTATCAGCCTTCTTCTCCAGTTCGGAAACAGCCTTTGTTTCCCTGGAGCGGTTCAGGGTGGAGCACATGGTTAACACTAAGGTAAAGGGGGCAGAACGAGTAGCCAGGATGGTTCAGAGACCAGAGAAGTTTCTATCCACTGTCCTGCTGGGTAACAACCTGGTAAACACCGCCGCCGCTGCTCTCGGTACGGCGCTGGCTATCCATTTTTGGGGTGAAAAAGGAATCCTTATTTCCACCATAGGAGTAACCGTCCTTCTCCTGATATTTTGTGAAACTACCCCTAAAACCATAGCTACCCAGCATGCTGAGAGGTTGTCGTTAGCCTTTGCTCGACCAATAGAGATAGTATCGTGGATATTTACTCCTTTTGTGATAGTGCTGAGCTGGATAGCCACCGGATTTAGTAAGCTGGCGGGAGGAGCACCTGTGCCCAGGTCCCTGGTCAGCGATGAAGAAATTCGCACCATGATATCAGTGGGACACAGGGAAGGAACGGTAGAGGAGTCCGAAGCCGAGATGCTGCACAAGGTCTTTGACTTTGGTGACCGGCCGGTTAGGGAGGCTACAGTCCCACGTACCGAAGTGATAAGCGTAGAGAAAGGGACTAAGCTAGCTGATTTCCTTAGTCTCTATGCTGAGAATCCGATGTCTCGGTTTCCAGTATATCAGGATAATATGGATAATGTAGTTGGCATCTTATCGGTAAAAGATGTGCTCATGGCTGAGGCTAAGGGGACTATTACTAAAGAGGATGCCATTGATGACCTGATTCGTCCGGCTTATTTTGCCCCTGAGAGCAAGCGTATTAACGAGCTGTTTGCTGAGATGCGTGATAATAACTATCGGATGTGCGTGGTGGTAGATGAATTTGGTGGCACTGCTGGTGTAGTCAGCCTCAGCCGCTTGGTTGAAGAGATTGTTGGCCCGGTAGGGGATGAGCTAGCTGCGGTAGAAAAGGAGTACGAGGCAATTAATGAGTATACCTTCCAAATCGATGGTGGTATGCGTATTGAGGAGGCAAATGAGGAGATGGGTTTGGAGTTGCCCTCGGGTGATTATGAAACAGTAGCTGGCTTCGTGCTCAACCTTTTGGGGCATATACCTAGGCTAGGCGAGCAGTTAAGGTATAAAGGCATGAAGCTAGTGATAACAGAAATGCGGGGAGTAAAAATCGAAAAAATCCTGTTGACCAAGGAAAAACATGCAGCGTCTGCGCGTTAGGTTCTACCGGGGGCAAGAGGTAAAGTTCATCTCACACCTGGACATGATGCGCTTATGGCAGAGAGCGTTTCGCCGGGCGGGGGTATCATTAGCCTACTCGCAGGGGTTTAGCCCCCAGCCCCGAATATCACTGGCCTTGCCCTTGGCCGTAGGCGTAACCAGTGAAGTTGAGCTAATGGATATTTTTACCGCCAAATGGGTTTCCCCACATGGTTTCACCACTGCTGTGAGCCAGCAGCTACCGCCTGGCATTAATATATTTCAGGTATATCAAATACCACCAGCAATGCCATCTTTACAATCACAGGTTGTTTATGCCGAATATAAGGTTGAAGTGGAAACCGAAAAAGGGCAAAAGGATATAGAGGCGGGGCTTATCTCTTTGCTCTCGGTAAAGCACTTGCCATGGCAACATCAGAGGGATACCGGCACGCGAAACTACGACCTGAGGGCTTTAATTGATGACCTGTGGCTTGTTGATTGGCGTAGTGGATGTTGCACTATCGGTATGAGGTTACGTTGTGATAGCCGTGGTTCAGGCAGACCAGAGCAGGTTACCGCCGCTCTAGGTTTTGACCATCAGCCACAATCTATACATCGCACCAAACTTATTCTAAAAACAAGTTAGCATTGAATATGTCCCAGTCCGATGCAAACTCTGCAGGTGAGCCAGCCCTAGACCAGTTAAGGCAGGTAAAGGCAAGAAAATACGCTAAGTCCAGGCGATACCTAGCCATCGGTAACTTGTCACTAGCTGGTGTTTTGTTGCTGCTCTTGGTGTTCGGTGGCCTTTCCCTAAGGCTAACCGGGTTGTTTAATTTACCGACAGTCCCGTTAGCCGTTGTTTACTTTGCTATTCTGGTGGTAGCCTACGAAGTGCTGTCAGCACCGCTAAGCTACTACCAGGGCTTTGTCCTGCCTCACCGCTACGGACTGTCCATTCAAAGATTTAATGGCTGGTTAGGTGATGAAGCCAAGACCGGGGTAATAAGCCTGACACTTGGCGCCGGGATTGTAGCTGCTGTCTACTGGTTTATTACTAGCTTCCCACAGATGTGGTGGCTGCTTAGCTGGGCTCTGATAATTTTACTCAGCTTGATACTGGCCAATCTAGCCCCGCGTATTATAGGTGCCCTCTTCTTCAAGATGACGCCTCTCAGTGATACCGACCTTAAGCTAAGGCTGGAGCAACTGGCACAGCGAGCCGGAACGAATGTCAGTGGTGTCTATACTATCGAGTTGAGCAGTAAAGGCACTATGGCTAATGCCGCTTTGATGGGATTGGGTAATACCAAACGGATTGTTCTCAGCGATACCTTACTCCAGCGATATTCACCGCCAGAGATTGAAATAATCACCGCCCATGAGCTAGGGCACTACCTCCATAACGATATTTTCAGGCTCTTTGTTGTCCAGTCAGCTATATGGTTGGTCGGGTTCTACGTCACAGACATTGCCTTGAGAGTCAGTGTGGTGCCTCTGGGTTTTAATAGCATATCGGATGTGGCCGCTCTGCCGTTGCTGATGCTCATATTTGCTGTCTTCAGCTTGCTGGTAGCACCCCTGGCCCGTGCTTATAGTCGTCACCGGGAAGTGGCTGCCGATGAGTATGCCTTGAGGTTGACTGATGACCCCAAATCGTTTATTAATGCTATGACTAGGCTTACTGACCAGAATCTGTCTGTGGCGCAACCCAGCCGCTGGGTAGAGCTTTTACTATATAACCATCCCAGTTACAGTAAGCGGGTAGAGCATGCCCGCTACTATTCATCACACAGCCTCAACCGACAAGGCGAAGGTAATTAGATGCAACAACAGCTAGAGCAGAGGGTGCTAGGTTTCATCCGGGAAAATCAACTGGTATCAAGCCAGCAGAAGTTGCTGGTGGCAGTATCCGGTGGTCCGGATTCAGTCTGTCTAATCTATATCCTGGCTAAGCTCCAGGAAGAGCTTGACATAAGGCTACACGTGGCTCATCTTAATCATCAACTGCGAGGTGCTGAGTCTGAGGCTGATGCCCGGTATGTTTCCGACTTAGCCCACCGCCTCGGTATTCCAGCTACCGTGGACCAGCGTGATGTAAAGGCGTATCAAGCCCAGCAACACCTTTCGTTAGAGGAAGCCGCCCGTGAGGTACGATATGCCTTTCTGGCTCAGGTAGCCAGGTTTATCGGGGCTAACCGAGTGGCAGTGGGGCATACTATTGACGACCATATAGAGACTATACTGATGCATCTAATTCGGGGAACAGGGATCACGGGGCTTCGTGGACTGCAATCGGGTAGCCTGTGGCAGTCTTTAGAGGATAGTCTTACTGTAGTAAGACCTCTCCTGGCGGTAAGCCGACAGGAAACAGCCAGCTATTGTCATGACCACCAGCTTATGCCCAGGCTTGATGCCTCCAACCTGTCATTATCTTCACTAAGAAACCGGATTCGTCATCAGCTCCTGCCTCTGCTACAGAGTTATAACCCGCGAGTGGCTGATGCCTTGCTCCGAACTGCCCGCATGGCTGGTGATGACCTTGCCTTTATTGATAAAGAAATTGCCTCATTATGGGGTGAAATTGTCCAGGAACAAGAAAAGGCGATTATTTTAGATAAGGAAAGGTTTCTTGAGTTACCTTCCACCCTGCAACGATACCTGCTCCGGGCAGTCATAGAAAGGCTGTTGGGCAATCTTAAGGATATTGAGGTGCGTCACATTGAAGAAATAATGGGTGTCTTAACCAAGCCGGCAGGGAAAAGAATCAGCCTGCCCGGGGGCTTAATCTTTTCCATTGAATATGATAAATACCTGGTAAGTCCAGACCCGGCGGCTGTATCTCCCTTCCCAGCACTAAGCGGTGAATTCCGACTAAAGATACCGGGTGAGACACTGCTACCCGGCTGGCGCGTGGAAGCGAGCATTATAAACCGGGAACAGATGGGCGAGGCAGATGAGGACTTTGTCGCCTACTTTGACCTTGATAAAGCTGGTGATAAATTGATGGTGCGCTCTCGCCAGCCCGGTGACAGGTTTCAGCCACTGGGCTTGAGCCAGCCCAAGAAGCTGGGCGAGTTTATGATTGATACCAAAATCCCTCAAGCTTGGCGTCAGCGAGTCCCAATCGTCTGTTCACCCGAGCATATCCTGTGGGTTGTTGGCTGGCGCATAGATGACCGGGTAAAGGTTACCGAAAGCACTAGCCAGATTCTATGTCTGAAATTTGAGCAGCGCTAATCTCTGGTTCGGCTAATTCTGGCGTCTTTCTCCAGCGGAGCCACAGAGCTCCACCTGTTACCAGCAGTGCCCAGACAGCGACAAATATTTCCAGGTGGATGGCTGTCATTAGCCCCATTTGTAGAGGAATAACGCTGTAGTTCAAGAAGGCATGCAGAAAAGAGGCTATAAGATAGAACTGCCAGCCCCAACCTTTAGCCAGACCATACCCAGCCAGAGCGCTGGAAGCAGTATGAAAGGCTACAGTAAAGAATCTCTCCCAGAATGGAGCCAGTGCTGTCAGCCCTCCGGTTTGCACCAATTCCCAGCTCCAGCCGGAGGCAAAGACGAGGTTATGTGCCCACAGTGCCTCAAAAATGCCAAGTCCCAGCCCGGCTACAGCTCCGATAATCAGCCCCAGTTTAGGGTCAATATTTTTGCCCTTACGCCACCAGTAGACAACCACCGGTATGAGCTTTGACCCTTCCTGGACCAATCCACTGAGGAGTATTTGGGGTATCCCGGCAAACAGGAGCGAGCTCACTAGAATTTCCTGACTCCAGAAGTGACTTAATGCCTGCCCGGCCCAGAGTTGCAGCGGAATTTGAACAAACGAAACAGCAATCCAGCTCACAATGGCACCACCGACGAGAACCGCCCAAGCCCATGGTTTCTTGAATATTGGCGTCCAGTAGGGAGCAAACCAGAATGCGCCAAATGCTATAGCCAGCCCAACCCCCAAGAGCAGTTTTGTCCACGGGAGACCAGGGTAGATAAACCCGGAGACAAAGAAACCAATCATTCTTTCTATCATAGTATTTTCCTTTATTTGGTAATAATTAGTTTACATTATACGCTTTAGCCTGGGGTTAGGGGTAATGCCGGGGATTCTGCCCCTTTTAGCTACTGGTTTTCCTTCTATCTGGTGCAGGTCAGCGGTAAAATCAATGGGCTTGGCATCACTGATATAGCTGCCGACACCAAAGCCGTCAACCGGAGCCCCATTTTCAATAAAGTAGGTAATACGCTCCGGGTCAATGCCGCCACTAACAAAAATGCCTACCTTGTTGAAGCCGGCTAAGTCCAATCTGGCCCTTACCTCCTTGACCAGGTCAGTGGTAACCCCACCCCGCTCGCCCGGGGTATCAAGCCGAACTGAATTAAGCTTCTCCCCCAGTGCTTGAGCCACCAGCAGGCTTTCTTCAGCCTCATCCTTAAAAGTATCAACCAGAGACACGCGAGGCACATCAGCCGGCATATATTTATCAAAGGCTAGGGTAGCCTTAACCGTATCACCCATAATTATAATCAGGGCGTGGGGCATGGTCCCTGATGGTGTAATGCCAGCCAGCTTAGCGCCAGCTATACTGGAGCAACCGGCACAGCCACCAACCATAGCTGAATAATCCATTACTCCGGCAACTAATGGGTGAACATGGCGGGCACCAAAGCTGATGATTGGTATCCCCTTGGCTGCTTCCACGCACTCTCTAGCTACTGTTGCCCAACCACTACAGTAGGCTAGAATCCCATCTATGGCTGTTTCATATAGTCCATAGCTCTGGTAGGGAGCAGTTATACGCAATACCACTTCCTTCTTCTTCATTTCCTTACCCTCAGCCAGAGCCCATACCTCCCTGTTGGCCTCAGGTAAAACCTTATTTAGCAGAGCCTTGACCTCTTCCATGCCACAGAGTATCCCGGCTTGCCTGGGGAATATCTCCATGGTGGCTACCGGGTTAAGTGCCTCATGACGCAATATATCTATGGTGTTGGCAAAGTAAATATCGGCTGTCTCTCCAGACAAGACAGCCTCACCGGGCTCGAATTTAGGTAGCTGAATTTGGCTAACGTTGGTATTGGTTAGCTTTGCCCCGAGGGTCTTTTCCATATGTTCCAGGGCAGGGTAGTGTGCCTTTTCATTGAAGGTGGTAACGCAGTCAACGGGCACCTCTACCTGATAGTCCTTGTTTCTGGCGTAGGCCACCGTGTGCAATACACAAATATCAGTGCAGACACCACAAACAATAACCTTCTCTGGCTTGAGCTCAAGCAACTTCTCCTCAAGGGGTGTATCAAAGAAGGCACTTAACTTCCTTTTGGGTATTACCTCGCCCTGGTATTGGGCTAATTCCGGGATGAGCTCTGTCTCGACAGTTCCCTCAATGCAGTGGGGAGGAAACATTTTGAATTCGGGGTCATCGGGAGCATGGTGGTCACAAAGGAAGAATACCTTGGAACCTCGGGCGAGCTCTTGTTCTAGGAGGGATTGCACCTTAGGAATTATGCGGCGGGCTCTATTACCACAATATAAAGGATGGCCCGCCTCCAGGAAGCCCCTGACCATATCCAGAACTAAAATCGCATTAGCCATAGTTCTGATTTCCCAATTAACGGCTTAATGTCTAAAATGCCTGATACCGGTAAAGACCATAGCTATATTATTCTTATTAGCTGCCTTAATCGAGTCTTCGTCTCTTATTGAACCGCCGGGCTGGATAATGGCGGTTACCCCAGCTGCCGCTGCTGCCTCTACAACATCAGGGAAGGGGAACATAGCATCCGAAGCCAGAACACCGCCCTTGGTTTTGTCTCCAGCCTTCTCTTTAGCTACTTGGGCACTGACAATACGACTGGGTTGTCCCGCCCCCATCCCCAGGAGTGTCTTATCCTTAACCAGCAAAATAGCGTTTGACTTTACGTGCTTGACCGCCCGCCAGGCAAAGAGTAAATCTTTTACTTCGGCTGGCGTTGGCTCACGATTAGTTACCGTTTTCAGGCTAACACTATCCTCAGGTAGAGAATCAGAGCTCTGGATAAGAAACCCGCCCTTGACCCGACGGAAATCAAGGTAGCCCGGTTCAATCTTGCCATAGCCGGGTGGTAGCTCAGCAACGAGAATACGCAAGTTTTTCTTTTGCTTCAATACTTCCAGAGCCTTAGCCTCATACTCAGGAGCAATAACTATCTCATAAAAGGTCTTATCAATTTCTTCGGCAGTAGCCAGGTCAATAGCTCTATTGGAAGCAACAATGCCGCCGAAGGCAGCTACCGGATCACCACTTAGCGCTCGCCGGTAGGCTTCGGTGATGTCTTCATGGCTGGCCAGGCCACAGGGATTGGTATGCTTGATAACAGCCACCGTAGGCGCAGAAAAGTCAGTAACTACTCCCCAGGCAGCATCGGCGTCCAGAATATTATTAAATGAAAGCTCCTTGCCCCCTAACTGCTCAGCCCAGGTGATACCAGTTGCCTTCTTTTCACCAACCGCCGGCTCAGCGTAGAAGGCAGCCTGCTGGTGGGGATTCTCACCATAGCGAAGTCCATAGCGCTTCTTTAAGGCAATGGTCATATCCTCGGGGAAGCCTTCCGTATCCTGCCTCAGGTACTGGGCAATAGCTGTATCATAAACGGCTACATGCTGGAAAGCTTTCTGAGCCAGCCTCTTTCGCTCAGCTAGTTCTATGCTCCCCTGCTTCAATTTCTCCACAACCGGCTGGTAATCAGCCGGGTCTACTACTACGATAACACTGGCAAAATTCTTAGCCGCTGCCCGAATCATGCTTGGACCACCAATGTCAATATTCTCCACCGCTTCGTCCTGGGTGACACCTTCCTTGGATACAGTCTGGACAAAGGGGTAGAGGTTAACCGCAATCAGGTCAATAGGCTCAATGGTATGCTCGGCTAGCTGTGACATATGTTCAGGAAGGTCACGTCTAGCTAGAATGCCGCCATAAACAATCGGGTGCAGAGTCTTTACCCTGCCATCGAGAATCTCAGGAAACCCGGTAAGCCCGGAGACGCTTTTCACCGGCACCCCAGCCTTTTCCAATGCCTTTTGAGTGCCGCCGGTGCTAAATATTTCAAACCCCAACTGACTTAAGTCTTTGGCAAAGTCGGTCACGCCACTCTTGTCAGATACACTAATAATAGCTCGCATAAATACCTCCCACTTATCCTAGCTAATCGATAATTACCCTTGCCTTCCCCGTCTGCTCTACCACCTCACCAATGACCTTAGCCTCAGGTAGGGCTGTTGTAAGCTGGTCAACATTGTCAGGTGAGCAAATAACAACCATACCAATACCCATATTAAACACACGATACATCTCGTCTCGAGCCACATTGCCTCGTTGCTGAATAAGCTGGAAAATAGGGGGTATAGTCCATGCCTGACTACGGAACTGTGTTGCCAGGCCCTGAGGCAGAATCCTGGGCACATTATCAATCAAGCCGCCGCCGGTGATATGTGCCATGCCTTTAATAACCGGCAGTAGTGGCTTCAACTGGTGATAGTAGCAGTGGTGAGGCTCCAGAAGCTCCTCACCCAGGGTTCGACCTAACTCAGGGTAGCGGGTGTTTAATGCTGATTGGCTAATGCCAAAGAGCTGGCGCACCAGGGAATAACCGTTAGTATGCAGCCCGCTGGAGGGTAAGCCAATGGCGGTGTCGCCAACCACAATTGTTTTCCCCATAATAAGCTTTTCTTTCTCAACCACCCCAATTATAAAACCTGCCAGGTCATAATCCTCCCTGGCGTATAGGCCGGGCATCTCTGCCGTTTCACCACCAATGAGAGCACAGCCTGCGTCACGGCAAGCTTGAGCCAGCCCTTGAGCAATAGCTTCCACCGGCTCTGGTACCAGCTTACCCATAGCAATATAGTCTAGGAAGAAGAGCGGCTCGGCACCACAGGTAAGTATGTCATTAACACAGTGATTAACCAGGTCAATACCAATAGTATCGTGCTTGGCTAAAGCGCAGGCAATCTTCAGCTTGGTGCCAACCCCGTCAACACTAGACACCAGAACCGGCTGCTCATACCCCTTAAACTCGAAAAGCCCGCCAAAAGACCCCGCGCCGCTCAAGACCTCAGGGCGGAGGGTAGTCCGGGCGTGCTTCCCAATCAGTTCCTTGGCCTTAGTCGCCACATCAATATTAACGCCGGCTTTGGCGTAGGTTTGCTTAATCGGCTTCGCCTCCTGTGTAAAAAATCTCCTGCCCGCTATAACGATGAATTCAGGTGCTATCGCTGGGTGTATTAGCTTACCGTTGCTTTATGCCAAGGGGGCTGTACTCTTCAACTGGTATAGTTTCCAGCGCCAGCTTGTCCATCTCAAGCTGCACCGGTATGGGGTAATCGCCAGTGAAGCAAGCCATACAGAAAATATCCTTGGGTAAAGCCACTGCCTTAATCAGTCCATCGATGCTCAGATAGCCCAGCGAGTCAGCACCGATGAAATCCCTGACCTCGGGTATAGTCTTTCGGGCGGCGATTAGCTCCTGGCGGGTAGCCATGTCTACACCGAAGAAGCAGGGGTAGCGGATGGGTGGGGCACAGATACGCATATGCACCTCTTTGGCTCCGGCTCTTCTCAACAGCTTCACTACTTGAGGGGTGGTAGTGCCACGGACAATGCTATCATCAACTACGACTACTCGTTTGCCATCCAGCATCATGGGTAAAGGATTAAATTTCAGCTTGACGCCGAGGTCTCTGATTCGCTGGTCAGGTTCAATAAAGGTACGCCCAACATAGCGGTTCTTAAGTAACCCTTCGCCCAGAGGTATACCCGACCAATGGGAATAACCGATGCCAGCAGCAGTAGCTGAATCAGGCACACCCATAACCAAATCGGCGTCTACCGGGTGCTCTTGTGCCAGCCCTGCCCCCATAGCCTGCCGTGCTGGGTAAAGTAGCCGACCATTAATCACTGAATCAGGACGGGCAAAGTAGATATACTCAAAGATGCATAATGCCTTTCTGTCCCCCTCTTCCTGATAGCTATCAACACCATTCTCAGTTATAGAAACTATCTCGCCAGGTTCAATCTCTCTGACGAAGCTGGCTCCAATATGGTCAAGAGCACAACTCTCTGAGGCTATAACCCAGCCACCATTAATAGTCCCCAGGCATAAAGGACGCACACCAAAGGGGTCACGAACTCCAATCAGCCTGCGATTGGTCAAGATTACTAGAGAATATGCCCCTTGGAGCCTGTGCATGGCATACCTTATCCTGTCTATCCAGTCTTTCTCAGGGGAGGAGAGGATAAGGTTAGCGATAATCTCGGTATCGGTGGAGGTCTGGAAGGTATGGCCCTGGTCGGAAAGTTCTTGATACAGGTACTCGGCATTAATAATGTTACCGTTGTGGGCTACAGCAATAGTGTTTGAACCCTTGCCTACTCTAATAGGCTGGACATTAGTTATCCGGCTGGAACCTCTGGTAGAGTAGCGATTATGACCGATGGCAATATCCCCACTGAGCTGACTTAGCGAATCTTCATTAAACACCTGTGATACCAGGCCCATCTTGCCATAGAACTGGAGCTTTCTGCCATCAGTAGTGACAATGCCAGCACTTTCCTGGCCACGATGCTGAAGAGCAAATAAAGCAAAAAAGGTAAGCCTGGCTACATCCTCACCGGGGGCAAAAACACCAAAAACGCCGCAACACTCGTGCAAATCTGCCTATCTCCCATTTACCCCAACTAAGACCACTCTTATGAATTATAGACCATTTTCGATTTATAGGTCAATTTGTAGTAGCCTGTATCCCATCCACTAATTTTGGCACTGAGATTTCAGCCAGTCCAAAACAGCAGCCATTGCCTCGTCATTCAGCCGTAGCCTGTGTTTGCCGCCATCAATTATGATTAGCTGCTTAGGTTCTCCTGCCTTTTGGTATAACCTGTGGGCATGGCTCACCTCTATCACCTCGTCCTGGCTGCCGTGCACCAGCAGTAAAGGTCTGGGGGCAATACCGGCTACACATCTAATCGGACTAACCTGCCTAAAGCCACTAAGCCACTCTTCGACGGAATGAGGGAAGTCCTCATCCCTAATGGTGCCAATACTGCGAAAGTAGTCGATAATGGATTGAGGGTTATCAACCTCGGTGATGAAAGTGAATTCTGCCGGACAGGCACAAGTGACAACAGATGACACCCGCTTATCCTGTGATGCCACACATACTGAGACAGCAGCCCCGCCACTAAAGCCAAGCAATGACAGATGAAGCCTATCTACCTCAGGCAAAGTATATAAGTAATCAATAGCTGCTTTCAGGTCTTTTGTCCAGCTTAAAATATCAAGGTTGCCGTCACTAGTCCTGGTTCCTCTGAAGTTGAAAATCAGCACGGCGAAGCCTTCACGGCAAATCATTTCTGCCAGCAGAGGATAGCCTCTATCGTTGGGGTCAGGTTTATAAGCTGGAATACCGTGGCAAACACAAACAGTAGGATATGGAATCTCCTTATCTGGCAAGTAAAGCTGGCCAACAATATTTAAGCTGTCTACTTCCAGCGTAACATTCTTACTAATCATAGTTCTATATAGCAGAAATTCCTTATTCTCAGAAGCAACAGGGAAGGGAAACACTAGACAATCTACCATAGCTCTCCTGGCTTTGACAAGTTTATCTGTGCCCTTGACATGGGGTAAGTCTAGTATCTGATAATATCGCATCAAAATATTGGCCAGCGTTACCATGTTAGGTAGAGAGTCCCTTTGTGGGATACTGTCGTGACTACATCATCGCACATTCCGTATGGACAGCGTTTCATCACGGATTTTGGGGGCGTGTTGCGTCAAAATAAACTGTTACCGAACAAGGTATGGTTGCGTCATAAATCA
>CAZFRL010000002.1:0-74946 GCA_964521325.1 uncultured Dehalococcoidales bacterium
TTTTTTTGAGGCAACGATACCACTTTCGGTAACAATAATTATGACGCAATTCGCAGCCTTGACACCTCTAGGTAAGGATGCTAAACTTCTCCTCTGCCCCCAAGAGATATACTTACTCTATTATGGATTTAAAAAAGAGACCAAAAGAGTATCATGCCCCCACACAATAGGAAAAATCTTCAAACTTCCTGGGTCATGCTGGGATGCGCCTGGTTGATGGCCTTTGCCATGTTTGTGCCGATATTTTGTCTCCCACCAATGGTACACATTATTAGGGAGGAGCTGGTCCTGAGTAACGCTCAGGTTAGCCTACTCTTTTCTCTTCCAGTTATTATGCTGGCTGTGATTGCCATACCTGGCGGCATCCTCGCTGACCGGATTGGCGTTCGAAAAGCAGCCGGTATTGGTGCTATTGTTATGATAGTGGGCAGTCTCCTGAGAGGCACCTCCACAAGTTTTGAGACACTTCTTGTCTTCACATGCCTATACGGAGTCGGATACGGTCTGGTTTATCCCAACCTGCCCAAGCTTGTAGGCGCCTGGTTCCCCCACGAAAAAGTCGGCCTGGCCACGGGTATATACTCTACCGGAATAACGACCGGTTGTGCTCTCCCTCTTGCTATCACGCTACCGCTAGTTTTTCCCGTAACTAACACCTTCCAAGGAGCCATTTACATATGGACTATCCCAATCATAGTAGCCACTATCTTATGGTGGGCTATAGTTAAAGAGCCTTCTCCCAGCATTCAAAGTCAAGAAGCAAGTGAAAGGTTTAAGCCAGCTTACGTGGTATGGAGAAGCAGAGACCTATGGCTGGTGTCTTTCATGCTCTTCGTTGTTACTTTCAACTTCTTTACATGGTCGGGATGGGCACCAGAGTTATTGATGATGAAGGGGGCACCACCGAATTTAGCGGCATTAATAACCTCAACCATAAGCTGGGCGGCCGTTCCCGCCGGTTTCCTCATACCATGGGCTTCACATAGGCTGGGTTTAAGGAAACCGTTTCTCTGGGGTCCCGCTATAGCAATGGCTCTTATATCATGGGGTGCAATATACCTCCACGTGCCATTTTTCTGGCCGCTTATGGTTATTGCTGGGTTTTCATCGAGCGGACCACTCTCAATTATACTCGCTCTTCCTCCGGAAATAGTGCCAAAGGACTCTGTTGGAACAGCAAGTGGAATGATACTCTCCATTGGACATATAGGAGGATTTGTTGGCCCCTGGTTAGCGGGATATATCCTGGATGCTACAGGGACTTTAAATTTAGCTCTGATTTTTATTATTGGGGCAGCAATAGCTTTTGCTTGCCTCGCCTTCATGGTAACAGAAACAGGTTCTAGTGCTAGGCTAAAATAACAACCCAACCCCCTAACCTTGACACTCAAAATTGGCGGTGTTAAACTTCTCTTCTGCCCCCCAAAAGATATACTTACTCTATCGCGGATTTAAAGAAGAGACCAAAAGAGTATCATGCCTCTGCAAAATAGGAAAAATCTTCAAACTTCCTAGGTCATGCTGGGATGTGCCTGGCTGATGGGCTTCTCTATGTTTACACCTATGTTTTGTGTCCCACCAATGGCACATATTATTAGGGAGGAGCTGATCCTGAGTAATGCTCAGGTTAGCCTGCTCTTTTCCATTCCAGTTATTATGCTTGTCGTGTTTGCTATACCTGGTGGCATCCTTGCTGACCGAATTGGTGTTCGAAAGGCAGCTGGTATTGGTGGTATTGTGATTATAGTGGGCAGTCTTTTGAGAGGCACCTCCACAAGCTTTGAGACACTCCTTGCCTTCACATGCCTGTACGGAGTTGGATTCGGTTTGGTTTATCCCAACCTGCCCAAGCTTGTAGGCGCTTGGTTCCCTCCCCAAAAAGTTGGCCTAGCCAGGGGTATATCGGGTATATACATTACTGGAATGACAACTGGTTGCGCCCTCCCTGTCGCTATTACGCTACCGCTAGTGTTCCCTATAACTAACACCTTTCAAGGCACCATTTATATATGGACTATCCCAGCCATAGTAGCCACTATCTTATGGTGGGCTATAGTTAAAGAGCCTTCTCCCAACATCCAAAGTAAACAGGTAGTTGAGAAGGTTAAGTCGTCTTATGTGGTATGGAGAAGCAGAAACCTATGGCTGGTGGCTTTCATATTCTTTATTGTTAATTTTCACTTCTTTACATGGTCGGGATGGACTTCAACGTTATTGATGATGAAGGGGGCACAACCGAATTTAGCAGCACTGATAACCTCAACTGTAATCTGGGCAAGCATTCCCGGTACTTTATTCATACCATGGGCCTCACATAGGCTGGGTTTAAGGAAACCGTTTCTCTGGGGTTCCGCTATAGTATTGGCTTTTATATCATGGGGTGCAATATACCTCTCCGTGCCATTTTTCTGGCTGCTTATGGTTATTGCTGGGATTTGTATAGGTGGTTCATTCGCGATTTCACTTGCTTTCCCTGTAGAAATAGTGCCAAAGGACTCCGTTGGAACAGCAAGTGGAATGATACTCTCCATTGGACATATAGGAGGATTTATTGGGCCCTGGCTAGCAGGATACATTATGGACGCTACAGGGACTTTAGATTTAGATTTGATTGTTCTTATTGGGGCAGCAATAGCTTTTACTTGCCTCGCCTTCATAGTGGCAGAAACAGGTTCTAGGGCTAGGCTAAAATAACAACCCACCCCCCAGCCTTGACACTAAAAATTGGCGGTGTTAAACTTCCTTTGCCTCTAAAAGCGATACTTTCATTGTGCAAGGTAGATTGTGAAAACAGTTGGTATTTTATACCACCCGATGATTGAGGCTGCCCATGCCTTGGCTGACAAACTCCACGAGTTTTTAAGCTCAAGTGGTGTTTCTACCTGGCTATGCTCTGCTTGGGAAGGAGAGAAGGCCAGGGCTCAGGTTAATGCGACCGATTTAATGCTTAGTGTTGGTGGTGATGGCACGATTCTACGAGCGGCTCAGGCAGTGGTTCCTGGCCCAACTCCAATTATCGGCATAAATTTAGGCAAGCTGGGATTCATGACCGAACTCAGTGCCGATGAAGTCATGGATAAACTCCCTGCCTTACTGGCAGGGGAAGGCTGGATTGACGAGCGGGCTATGCTTGAGGCGAAGCTTTTGCCTGCAAACCAAGAGAGCGAGCCTTCCCGCATATTTTACGCCTTGAATGATGTGGTGATGGCCCGGGGAGCAATAGCTCGGATAGTCTATATAGACGCCAGTATTGATGGTGAGCCACTGACCACCTATAAGGCTGATGGCGTGATTTTGGCTACGGCCACTGGTAGCACCGGCTATTCACTGTCAGCCGGTGGGCCTATTCTCCATCCGCAGGCCAAGGAGTTCTTGCTGTTGCCCATATTACCTCACCTTAGCTCAGCTCATACCCTAGTTTTACCATCTGCAGCCGTAGTTAGGCTGCACATTAGTACCCATCATCAAGCAACACTTAGCATTGATGGTCATATAAACTTACCATTGGACAATGGTGACTCGATTACTGTAAAGCATAGTTCTAATACGGCTCGTTTTTTAAGAATTCATCCAGAGACCTCCTTCTATAGCTCTCTGGAGCAAAGATTGAAAGGAAAGCAGCAAGTTGAAGGTTGAAAAAGCCAAAATCAGCGATGTGACACAGATGCAGCAGCTAGTTAACTACTTTGCTAATAAGGGCGAGATGTTACCTCGTGCGCTGAGCGAGATGTATGAAAATATCAGGGATTATTTTGTCGTTAGACAGGGTGAACAAGTAATCGCCTGTGCGGCACTACATGTTAGCTGGTCGGACTTAGCTGAAATAAGGTCAGTGGCAGTAGCCGAGGACAGCCAGAAACAGGGGATTGGTGTCCAGCTAGTGGAAGCCTGTCTCAGGGAAGTTAAGGAGCTTGATATCCCCACTATTTTCTGCCTGACCTATAAGCCTGCTTTTTTTGAGAAGTTTGGTTTTTCTCCGCTAGACAAAATGGAGCTGCCACGCAAGGTCTGGACTGATTGTTACCGCTGCCCTAAGTTTCCCAACTGTGATGAGGTAGCTCTTATCTACCACTTAGAGTCAGGAGCTTAACTTGGCTGAGGAAAAGACTCTATCCAGCCAGCTAGTCTATAAGGGGCGGGCAGTACGGTTACGGGTTGACACCATGCAACTGGCCAGTGGCAGAAAAACCACACGAGAGATTGTGGAGCACAGCAATTGCGTGGCTATTATAGCTATTGCTGATAGCGACAAAGTTCTGTTGGTCAAGCAATTTCGCAAGTCGGTGGGGAAAGAGCTACTAGAGATACCAGCCGGTGTTATTGAACCTGATGAAGACCCGGAGACCACCGTTCGCCGTGAGTTGCGTGAGGAGACAGGTTATCTACCCAGAAAGGTAGAGAGACTAGGTGGTTTCTATTCTACGCCGGGTTACTGCACTGAATACCTTCACCTTTATCTGGCTACAGACCTTACTCCCAGTCCACTTCAGGCCGAGGACACTGAGAGCATTAAACTTATCACGGCGCCGATTAGTCAGATTCCCAACCTTATTGCTTCTGGCTCTATTTGCGATGCTAAGAGCATTGCCGGTCTGCTTACCTTTTTAGAATATCAGAAAGCACGCTAAAAAGCTCAGTTATAAGAATTGGCGAAGGTGGTAAGTGAGATGGCAGATGAACTGGGAATATTGCAGTACATGATGATATAGAGATAGACAATTAATCTCGATAATCAAGTAAAAAGATCTGCGTGCTGACAGGCAAATTCGACTTTGTGAAAGATAGCTTGGGTTGGGAGTTGACCTCCTTTACCCCTATCTCCTTGAGAAACTTATCCACCGGCTCCAGTTCCCAGTTTAATGCCGGGGTTTTGTAGTGCATAGGCACCACCACCTTTGGCTCAAGCTGCCGAACCACTTCGGCTGCCTCAGGGGCATTAACAGTGGACACCCCACCCACTGGGAGTAACAGCACATCCACATTACCTATCTCCTCTACCTGCTCAGCGGTAAGGACATGCCCCAGGTCACCAAGGTGACATACTGATACCTCGTCTATCTCCATAAGATAGACAGTATTTTTGCCCCTCTTTCTACCCTTCTCACCATCGTGGAAAGTAGCTATGCCTATAATCAGGATACCGCTTATTTCATACTCACCAGGCCCAGTAATCAGCCTTGGTTTGCCATCAATGCCCTGAACATAGGAATGACCTGGGTGCTGATGACTTACTGTTACAACACGAGCAGTGGACTTGCCCAGCGTATAGCCTAAGCCTGGTGAATAGGGGTCGGTAATAACTACTATGCCATGCCTCCCCCTAATCCTGAAACAAGAATGACCTAGCCACGTAATATCCATTATCTTAGCCCTTTCTTGTCTAAAATATAGCATAGGCCAGCTTGCCGGTCAATTTACTATCCCCTTTAGCTTTTCATCGGGTACTGCCTCTTTAGCAGGGTGTCACCCCCTAAAACTCCCGGAATTACTTCAAATTACCTTTCCCTAATATAAATTAGGTTATTTATCTCTTGACAATTAAGGCTGGACATGGTAAGTTAAATAATAATTAGCAGTCTAAGCCTGAGACTGCTAATCTGCCGATTTTAAAAATTTTAGCTCTTTCTGAGTCCGGAGGAGGTAAAGATGTTATCTCCCAGAGCTGAGATGATACTCAAGTCTATAATAGGTCAATATATTACCCGGGCAACACCGGTGCCGTCGCAAAGCGTCATAAACGATTATGAACTGGCGGTAAGTCCGGCTACCGTCCGCAATGAGATGGCACACCTGGAGCAAGAAGGCTACATCACCCGTCCCTACCCTTCAGCCGGGAGCATACCATCAGATAAGGGCTACCGCTACTATGTAGAGTCCCTAAATGACATTGAGCTACCTTTAAGCGAACAGCTTTTGGTAAGCCACCTCTTCCACCAGGTAGAGGGGGAGCTAAAGGAGTGGCTGAGTCTAGCGGCAACACTCACCGCTCAGATGACCCAAAATGTGGCTATGGTAACTATACCTAAATCAGCGGACTGCCAATTCAAGCATCTGGAGCTGGTCATCCTACAAGACTCACTAGTACTGGTTGTCCTTATTCTTCATGGAGCCAGGGTAAAGCAACAGTTAATAACCTTTGACCAGATTATATCTCAAACACAACTAACAGCCATCTCTAACAAATTAACTACTGCCTATTCTGGACTGACCAGCTCACAGATTTTTGCTAAAGACATAGTGCTTTCCCCTATCGAACAGCAGGTAACCAATTGCCTGATTAAGATAATGCAGGCTGAAGATGAGCAGGACTATACGGAGCATTACTTGGATGGCTGGCACTTTATGCTTAACCAACCAGAATTTATCCGTAGCCACCAGATGCAGGCCTTGATGGAATTAGTTGAACATAGAAGCCTGCTGATGACTATCACCCCTCACCAGCTACCCAGCTACAGGGTGCAAGTAATTATAGGTAAGGAGAATAAGGCAGAGGTTATCCATAACTACAGCGTGGTTATCAAAGAATATGGTCTGCCTAATGAAGCTACTGGCACCATAAGCGTGGTCGGACCTACTCGAATGCCCTATGCCCGTACCATCTCCACCATAGACTACCTGTCTTCAGTGCTAAGTAGACTTGTGGCCGAACTGTATGGTAAAACCGAGGCAACACCAGCCGATAAGGAGTAGATAATAATGGCGCAAGAAGAAGCTAATGAGGGTCAAACCAGCAAGGCAGAAGAGGAAGTAGTTGAGGAGGATATTGAATCATTAAAAAAGGCTCTAGCTGAGACAAAAGCAGAGGCAGAGGCTAATCTGGCTGGCTGGCAAAGGGCCCAGGCAGACCTCATTAACTACAAGCGGCGCAATGAGCAGGAAAAGGAGGAGATTGGCAAGTTTGCTAACTCCGTGCTTATGCTTAACCTTCTACCCATTCTTGATGATATGGAACGAGCCTTCGCTTCTGTCCCATCTCATCTCGCCAAACTTAGCTGGGTAGAGGGTATCAGACTCATCAAGCATAAACTCTGGGCAAGCCTAGAGGCACAAGGGCTGTCCCAGATTAAGGCGCAAGGCGAACCATTCGACCCCAATCTTCACGAAGCAGCAATGCACGGTAAAGGTAAGGAGGGGATGGTTATCGAGGAACTACAAAAGGGTTACAAATTACATGATAGGGTAATTCGCCCAGCTATGGTAGTAGTGGGCAATGGAGAAGAAGAGGAGAAGGAGGATTAAATAATGGGAAAGGTTATAGGCATTGATTTAGGCACCACTTTTTCGGCGGTGGCAGTAATAGAGGCAGGAGAACCAGTAATTATCCCCAACGCTGAGGGCGGTCGTATTACCCCGTCAGTAGTAGCGGTGAGCAAGAGCGGCGAGCGCTTGGCGGGGCAGGTAGCCAAACGCCAGGCTATCACCAATCCTGACAATACCATCTTCAGTATCAAGCGTTTGATGGGGCGCAAGTTTGACGAGCCTTCGGTAGAATATGACCGAAAGCTACTACCTTATAAGATAACCAAGGCAGCCAATGGTGATGCCAAGGTAGTAATGGGCGATAAGGAATATAGCCCGCCTGAAATCTCGGCAATGATTATACAGAAGCTTAAGACTGACGCTGAGGCTTACCTTGGTGATAAGGTGAGTGAAGCTGTAATCACTGTGCCTGCCTATTTCAACGATAGTCAACGGCAGGCAACCAAGGACGCCGGTAAGATAGCCGGGCTGGAGGTATTGCGAATAGTAAACGAGCCAACTGCCGCTTCTCTAGCCTATGGATTGGATAAGAAAAAAGAGGAGACTATCGCCGTCTATGACCTTGGTGGCGGCACCTTTGATGTCTCCATCCTTGAGCTGGGTGAAGGCACTTTTCAAGTCAAGTCAACTAACGGCGATACCCACCTCGGTGGTGATGATTTTGACCAGAGAGTTATGGACTGGCTGTGTGACGAGTTCAAGCGAGACCAGGGAATAGACCTGCGGCAGGATAAAATGGCGCTACAGCGACTTAAGGAAGCCGCCGAAAAGGCTAAAAGTGAGCTATCCACCGTCCAGCAAACTGAGGTAAACCTTCCCTTCATTACCGCTGACGCCAGTGGTCCCAAGCACCTTAATATTAATCTCACCCGGGCTAAGCTAGAGCAACTGGTAATGGATCTGGTGGAGAAAAGTCTAGGTCCCTGCCGCCAGGCATTGACTGATGCTGAAAAGACACCAGCCCAGATTGATGAGGTGGTTTTGGTTGGTGGGCAGACCAGAACACCACTGGTCTACGAGAAGGTAAAACAATTCTTTGGTAAAGAACCCCACAAGGGGGTCAACCCGGATGAGGTAGTAGCCATCGGTGCCGCTATTCAGGCAGGAGTGCTCAAAGGGGAGGTCAAGGAGGTTCTGCTGCTTGATGTTACCCCTCTCACCCTGGGTATTGAAACCCTCGGTGGAGTGGCCACCTCTCTCATCACCCGCAATACCACTATCCCTACCGCCAAGAGCCAGATTTTCAGCACTGCTGCTGATAATCAGCCTAGCGTAGAGATTCATGTCCTCCAGGGAGAGAGACCCATGGCGGCTGATAACAGGACACTGGGGCGGTTTATGCTGGATGGTATCTTACCAGCATCACGGGGCGTGCCACAGATTGAGGTTACCTTTGATATTGATGCCAATGGTATCCTTAACGTTAAGGCTCACGATAAGGGCACCGGCAAAGAGCAGAAAATCACAATCACTGCTTCCAGCGGGCTGAGCAAGGAAGAAGTAGAACATATGCAACGGGAAGCAGAGGCACACACTGCTGAGGATGTCAAGCGACGTGAGGAAATAGAAACACGAAATACTGCTGATACCCTGGCTTATACTGCTGAAAGAACACTACGAGAGCAGAAGGATAAGATACCTTCAGACTTGAACCAGGAGGTAGAAGGTAAGATAGCAGCAGTCCGCTCAGCATTGCAGGGCACGGATATTGAGGCTGTCCGTCGGGCGACGCAGGAATTAAACGAGGTTATGCAAAAAATAGGTGCCGCCATCTACCAGCAGCAACAGCCACCCCCCAGTGGTGAAACACCACCAGGCGGTGAGACACCCCCGGGTAAAGAAGGAGAAGAAGGTACTGTAGAGGGCGAGTTCCGCGAGGTCTAACTAATGCCAACCAAACGGGATTATTATGAAGTCCTCGGTGTAGATAGAAATGCTACCGAGGAGGAGATAAGAAGGGCTTTTCGTAAGCTAGCCTTCAAGTATCACCCCGACCACAACCACGAGGACAGGGCTGGGGAGAAGTTCAAGGAGGCAAATGAAGCCTACGAAGTGCTCTCCGACTCCGATAAACGCGCTACCTACGACCGTTTTGGGCACGGTGGAGCTGAAAGTATCTTCGGGCAGGGTTTTGAGGGGTTTGACTTCAGCGGCTTCGGTGATATTTTCGATGCCTTCTTTGGCGGGGCAACTACTGCCACCCGCCAGGCACCACAGCGTGGTACTGACTTACGCTATGCAATTACTATCACTTTCGAAGAGGCAGCCTTTGGTTGCGAAAAGGAGATAAAAATATCACGCACTGAGCACTGCTCCCTGTGCCAGGGTATTGGCTGTAAGCCAGACAGCCAACCCAGCCGCTGCCCCAACTGTAATGGTAGCGGGCAGGTTCGCCGAATTCACCAGAGCATCTTCGGTCGTTTCACCAATATTACCACCTGTAGCCAGTGCCACGGCGAGGGCAGAATTATCACTGAGCCTTGTCCCCAATGTCGGGGCACAGGCAAGGAGAAGCGTCAGCGCAGCATTTTAGTCAAAATCCCAGCCGGGGTCAGTGATGGTTCCCAAATACGCATTAGCGGTGAGGGTGACGCTGGGTCGAGAGGTGGTCCTCCGGGCAATCTTTACGTTACCCTATCAGTAATGCCTCACCAGTTTTTCGCCCGAGATAATGACGATATCCTCTACGAGCTACCAATCAACTTTGCTCAAGCTGCTCTTGGCACCGAGGTAGAGGTGCCTACCCTAGATGGTAAAGTTAAGCTCAAGGTCCCGGCTGGCAGCCAAACCGGTAAAGTCTTTCGGCTTAAAGCCCGGGGTATTCCTCACCTCCATGCAAGGGGATGTGGTGACCAGCTAGTTAGGTTATTTGTAGTTACCCCTGAAAAGCTAACTGATAAGCAACGCCAGCTACTGAAAGAGCTGGCAAACAGCCTCAGTCCAACTAACATGCCACCATCAGAAAAATGGGAGGGGCTTTTTCACAGCCAGTCGGACTAAGATCGCCTTCGGCGCCTGAAGAAGGAAAACAGCTTCCACTTTCGCCCAGATAATTCATGCTTAACCTCTGCCTCCATCAGCTCAGCCACCGCCTGGTGAAGGTCAACCCCCTCACACAGCACCTGATAAATCTTCTCGGTAATAGGCATCTCCAGCCCAATGTGCTGGGCTAGATTCCAGGCAGCAATAGTCGTGTTCACCCCTTCAGCCACACCAGTCATTGAACTTGCTATCTCCTCTAGCGAGCGCCCTTTGGTCAGCTCCACCCCCACATAGTGGTTGCGACTTAACGGGCTGGCACAGGTAGCTATCAAATCACCCAAGCCAGCTAACCCAGAAAAGGTGAGTGGATTTGCCCCCAAGGCAACCCCCAAAGCCGTCACCTCAGTTAGACCCCGAGTTATAAAGGCTGCCTTAGCATTGTCACCATAACCTAGCCCGTCAGCCATGCCAGCACCGATGGCAATGATATTCTTCAGTGCACCCCCTAACTCGACACCTATAACATCGGTATTGGTATATACACAAAAGTTGGGGGCGGTTAACAACCTCTGGGCTGTCCTGGCTACAGCTTCGTTCTCAGCAGCCGCTACTGTAACCGCTGGTAAATTACTGATAATCTCCCGGGAAAGATTGGGGCCGGAAAGGACACAAATATTAGACTGGAAACTAGGGTCTATCTCGTCAGCAATTACCTGGGACATACGCTTGTTGGTGCCAACCTCTAGACCTTTAGCCGCACTCACTACCAGCGTCGACTTTTTGAGATAGCCTCCGACCAACCTTATATTCTGGCGCATAGTCTGCGATGGTACAGCCAAAATTACCGCCTTTACACCAGTTGAGGCTTCGCTTAATAAGCTGGTAACCGATAGCTGTGGAGGAAAGGTAATGCCAGATAGCAGAGCTGGATTAGGTCCGCTCTTCTTTAGTTTAGTGGCTTCATCTTCCGTCCGTGCCCACAACCTGACCTCTAGTCCCTTGCGGGCTAATACCACTCCTAGGGTCATTCCCCAGGTAGTAGTGCCGATGATAGCGATTTTGGGCATGGCTTACTCTAGGCTGTCTGTAGATGGGGGCGAGGCTGCCTCCTTAACCTTATCGCCCAGCCTATGCTCCTTGCCTGACATTAACCTGGCAATATTATCCCGGTGCACTACAATAACCATTATTGTACCTATCAGCGCATAAACAAGAAGCTCAACACGAAACCCGTTCAGAATAATAAGGGGCAATAATATGGCATAGGTGCCTACTGCCCCAATAATAGAGCCCAGCGAGACAAACCTGGTTAAGCCAGCTCCAATAATTAACACCTCGCCACCAAACAGGGCTGCCGGTGGGTACAAAACTAATAATCCACCAAAGAAGGTGGCAACTCCCCTCCCACCGCGAAATTTAACGAATATCGGCCAAACATGCCCAACTACAGCTGCCAAAGCTGCCATAACCTGGGCAGACAGCACCCCCAGAGGGAAGCCACCTACCACCAGAAAGTCTTCACCAATTATTAACCCGGCAAATACTACTGCCAGTACCCCCTTTAATACATCCAAGATACCTACCGTTATTGCCGCTTTTCTGCCAACGGTTCGTAACACATTGGTTGCCCCCATCTTACCGCTACCATACTGCCTGACATCTACTTTAGCCCTCCGCCTACTTATCAATACCCCAAAAGGAATAGACCCCAAAAGGTAACCTAAAGCTATTACAGCGACAAGTTTAGCAATTATCATGACTCACCTCTCGCTTTGAAGACTAAACGTAATGGAGTGCCAATGAAGCCAAATGATTTGCGTAGCTTGTTCTCCAGGTAACGTCGATAGGAAAAGTGTATCAGCTTAGTATCGTTGACAAAAAAGACAAAGGTTGGAGGGTTTACCTCAGCCTGAGTCGCGTATAGTATCTTCAGTTGCCTGCTACCGCTTCGCGGCACATTGTGAGCCGCCACTGCCTGCTGAACCACAGTATTGACCTCACCGGTAGAAAACCGCTTAAGCCTCTCTCGGTATACCTCACATACCTGAGGCATAATCTTATCTACTCCCTGCCTAAGTTTAGCCGAAACAAAAAGTACTGGTGCATAAGGCATAAACCCGAGTCGGCGTCCGATATATCTTTTACACTCAGTTGTGTTATTATCCGTAGCTAAGTCCCACTTATTGACTATTAACACAATTCCTTTCGCCATCTGGCGAATATAACCACCCACATGCAAATCTTGAGCCGTAACTAGCTCAGTAGCATCAAGCACCAGCAAAACTACATCAGCCCGCTCCATAGCCCGCAGGGCACGAATTACGCTATATCGCTCCACCCCCACCCCTAATCGACCCCGCCGTCTGATACCAGCAGTATCAATAAATAGCACACTTTGCTCATCAAAGTCAAATAAGGTATCGATAGCATCGCGAGTGGTCCCTGGAACCTCATCAACAATAGCCCGCTCCCTACCCAATAGGGCGTTTAACAGCGTTGATTTACCTACATTAGGTCTACCGACAATAGCCACCTTCATAACTCCCGGCTCAGCCTCAACCGGTGATGAAGCCGGTAACAGGGAGGTAATTCTGTCTAATAGCTCGGTAGTACCCCGACCGTGATAAGCTGAAATTGCCAAAGGCTCACCCAGCCCTAACTCATAAAACTCCACCACCTCGGTCTCAAGCCTGTCATTATCCACCTTATTAACCGCTAATAATATGGGTTTGCTTGCTTGACGAAGCCTATTAGCTATTTCCAGGTCAGCAGACACTACCCCAGCCTTGACATCCACCAGAAAAATAATGACATCAGCCTCAGTGATAGCCACCTCCGCCTGCTCCTTAACCCCTTGGGCAACAGTAGACATTGGTCTTAGCTCAAGACCGCCAGTATCAACCATAATAAATTCAACATCTTGCCAAGAAACATTAGCAAATATACGGTCACGGGTCGTCCCCGGTAAGTCCTCCACAATAGCCAGTGGCTTACCTACCACCCGATTTAACAGGGTAGATTTACCTACATTTTGCCTACCAATAATAGCCACAATGGGCTTGCTCACCCTTACCTCCTCGCCCAGGAATCCCCGCTCACTAGGGCGTCTAAGAGTGTGAGTTAGATAACTCATTTCACCCCCGTTAATTCATTAGCCAGCCTCACGCTGGGGGGCTCAATCTCAGTCCTGGCAACCTTCCTCAGTTCACTAATACTATCCCTGAATTGCTGAACAAAGGCATTGTATTCCACCACAAATCTGTTATACTGGTCTATAGTTGCCTGTGGCAGTTCAACCTTCTGCGCCACCTCATAAAATTGCTCTATAAATTCATAGTAATGGTTATTCACCAGCCACAGTTCATTCAAGTAAGTGCGCAGGTAAATGACAAAGCTCCTGGTTCTAGTATCGCTCTCCACTCTGCCAATAAAGCTATCACTCCAGGTATTGAAAATCCGCTGTGACATATCACAGGCTCGCGCCCAATCCCATAACTTGGGATCATCAACATTGAATAGAGTATCGATAATAGTAAAAATAGACAGAGATGAACTACCCATAAATCGGCGATTAAAATACCCAGCCAATTGCCTGAGTCGCACTGATGAAAGCTCTAATTCCTTCTCTTTGGCTCCGGTTACCGCCACCACTAAGCCGATGATCAGGATAATAATCGCAGCCGGGGCTACAATCAAAATTGGCCATTCATAGATACAACCAACCACAGCTATTGCCGTTATTAAAATGGGAGACCAACCTCGGCTTACCAGAGTCTTTAATACATACATGCCATCCTCCTATCGATAACCAGCCAGTGGTATCTCCATTCCGCCCAGCATTCTTGCTAGCAACGCTTTCTGCAGGTGCATCCTATTCTCGGCCTGGTCAAAGACCACTGATTGCGGGCTATCTAAAATACCCTCAGCCACCTCCTCATCATAATGTGCTGGCAAAGGATGCATCAATATGGCATCTTCCTTGGCTAAAGACAAGAGTTCACTATTCACCTGATAGCTGGTAAATATCTGACGGCGCTCCTCAGCTTCAGCCTCCTGCCCCATACTCGCCCAGACATCAGTATAAACTACATCGGCTCCACTAACCGCCAGGCTTGGCTCACCGGTGCCAAATATTTCGGCACCACTATCAACAGCATACCCTTGAGCCAGCTGCAGTATTCTATCCTGAACAGTATAGCCAGCCGGGGAAGCAATCCGGAAATTCATCCCAGTAAGCGAAGCAGCCAGTAGCAAACTGTGAGCCACATTATTACCATCACCAACAAAGGCTAAAGTCAACCCGCTTAGCTCCCCCTTCTTCTCATAAATGGTAAGCAAGTCAGCCAGAGCCTGGCACGGGTGTTCCAAGTCAGACAGGGCATTTATCACCGGCACACTGGAATAGTCAGCCAGAATTTGTAAAGTCTGATGAGAAAAGGTGCGGGCAGCAATAGCATTTACGTAGCGACTGAGCACCCGAGCTACATCTGAAACTGGCTCACGCTCTCCCAGCCCCACCTCACCCGAAGACAGATAAATGGTATGTCCACCTAACTGTCGCATAGCTACCTCAAAGCTAACCCGAGTCCTTAGCGAGGGTTTCTCAAATATGATAGCCAATATCTTTCTGTCAAGCAAGGAAAGCCAGCCCTCTGCCTTCATATCAACAGCATCTAATACGAGTGAGCGAATATCCTCGCCGCTAAGGTCAGATACTGAAAGTAAGTCCTTCAAATCAACCCCTTAATATGCCCCACAGTATACCACGAAAGAACAACTATTCAATAGAGGGTGAGCCCAAATGAGACGTCACAGGCTCCTTTTCACAAACCCAGCCAATACTTTACTTTTAGAGGCAAAGTTGCTTTAATAGGAGCACCCCAGGCGAAGGAGATACGGGCAATACTCGACAAATATCAAGGGGGTGAAGTGATGAAAGAAGCTGAAGAACAGGGAGGGGAAATAAGCTTAGAAACAGGCGCTATGACCAAGGAGTCATTAGAAGTATTGCTTAACACCCTACCTGTAGACCTTACCTTTGTTAATGCAGAAGACAAAGTTCAATATTTCAGCCAATCCAAAGCAAGAATCTTTCCAAGAGCAAAGGCAGTTATCGGTCGTAAGGTTCAGCAATGTCACCCCCAAAAGAGTGTTCATAAAGTTCACCAAATCCTGGGTGATTTTAAGAGCGGGCAAAGAGACGTCGCTGAGTTCTGGATTCAGTTAAAAGAGCGGCTCATTTACATACGCTACCTTGCCCTCCGGGATAAAAACAAGGAATATCTTGGCTGCTTGGAAGTAACCCAGGACATTACCGATATTAAAAAGATTGAGGGAGAGAAACGACTTCTGTGAGGGGAAGCCATGACCACAGGTAAAGATATTCCTCGCGAGATAGCCTTAAAGCTCTGTGATGAAATTCGGGCCGAAAACAAACACAAACCTTTTTCCATTGGAAGACTTCAATGCTGGGACTGCTACAAGTGGGCCAAGAGAGATACAGAAAAGCTATGCCTATCCAGCGAAGGGGGCTGTTCACTGGTGAACAAACGATATAAATTACAAAAGGAGCACAAATAAAGGGAGGCTAAAAATGACCACTAATGAAAAGTTTAGTGTATCGGGAAGCCAGTTAGTTGAGAAAGTTAAGCAACTCATACATGAGGGTAACATCAGAAAGATCCGGGTGATACATGAAGGGAAAACTATATTTGAGATTCCACTAACAATAGGGGCACCAGCAGCGGCAATAGGGATTATGGTAGCTCCGGTTTTGGCGGCTCTGGGCGCTTTTGCTGCGCTGGTAACCGAATGCACCATTGAGGTGGAGAAGGTAGAAAAATCCGACTAAAAAGAGAGCGTATCGTGCCCTCAAAGGGAGGCCTAACCATAAAGGGAAGCTATATCCTTCTCATTGAGCTCCCTGAAGAGCAGACGATTACAATAGGCAGCCTGAAAGCTATTTACTTCCCTCGCGGCTACTATGCCTATATCGGCTCAGCCATGGGCAAGTTCAAATCTAGATTAAGCTATCACCTCAAAAGCAATAAAAAACCTCACTGGCATATTGACTATCTATTGGAGAAGGCATCCATCACTGACATAATTCTCTGCGAGACTGAGGAAAGAATTGAGTGCACCATTGCGCAGGCTGTTAACGGTCAATTTGATTCTATCCCTGGCTTCGGCTCCAGTGATTGTAAGTGCAACAGCCACCTCTTTTTTGCCACTGATGGCAACCAAATGAAATCAAGGGTTATGGCAACCCTCGACTCACTGGGTATGGAGCCGAGGTTAGCTCAAGACTTTAGGGTGAGGCTAACCAAATGACACAAATTATCCTGGCAAGACACGGAGAAACTGAATGGAATGTAGAGGAAATATTTAGAGGAAGAATTGATATTGAGCTTAATGAAACCGGAATTAAACAGGCGGAATTACTAACTGAATATCTAGGCACTCTAAAGATAGATGCCATTTGCTCCAGCCCATTAAAGCGAGCCCTAAAGACAGCCGAGATGGTTGCCAGTTATCATAAACTTAATGTAGAGATTGCTCCCGGTCTAATAGATTTTAATTATGGAAAATGGCAAGGCTTAGCCCATCAAGAGGTAAAAGATAAATATAAAGGGCTCTATACGGAATGGATTAAAAATCCCCACCAGGTAAAAATGCCGGGCGGTGAAAGCCTAAACGATGTCAGGGAAAGAGCTATGGGTGTGGTGAATGATGTAATAGCCAAATATAATGGCACTGTAATCTTAGTATCTCACCGCGTGGTGAATAAGGTTTTAATATGCGCTCTACTGGGACTGGATAATTCCCATTTCTGGAATATAAGGCAAGATACCTGCGGCATTACAACCTTTGTTTATGAAAATAAACGATCCATACTTATCAGGCATAATGACACATCCTATCTGAAACCTATACAGAAAGCTCCGCTCAGCGATTTCTGACTTCAATAGGGCTGACTATACATCAGCGACGAGAGGTGTTTTATGCGTTTCAGCATATTGGGATGGGTGCTGAAAAGCTCCATTAACTTGTCACCAAAACTAAGGCGCACTTTCTTTATTCTTAATGCCTCCAGTTCATAGACATCTATGGTGCCGCTCATGTCAGTATCCACTTCCTTCAGCTCTCTAATCTCAGTTAGCGCTCGTGATGGGTCATTGACAAAGAACGCCTTTACCCCTTCCACTCTCTTAAAGGCTTCCTTCGGCACCTTTGCATTTCCATAAGCCAGCTTGTACAAAGCTGTAGCCAGGTAATTAGGCTGATTGCCCAATCTAACGCTTCCCCGGTCAGCATAGTACTCCCTGATTCGGGAGCCGTACAGCACCAACAGATTGGTAATAAAATAGATGATAAGCATACCCAGTCCGATAAGGGGCAGGATGTTAGCGCCTCCCTGGCTGCCTCTACTTCTGCCTCCAAACGCACCTGACCACAACAAGCTAATAGCAATAAAGTAGCATATCATCGGCAGCACACTGAGCATGGTAATGAAAATCATATCGCGGTTCTTCACATGTGAAATCTCGTGCCCCAATACAGCCCTCAATTCATCCCGGCTCAGCAGCCTCATTATGCCTCGAGTCACACAGACCCTGGCATCGGACTGGGTTCTACCAAAGGCAAAGGCGTTGGGCATGGTCAATTCAGAAACACAAACCCTGGGCTTCTTTATCCCCGCCCCCCCAGCCAGCTCACCAACCATCTGGTGCAATTCAGGCTCTTGCCTCTCCGAGACATATTTAATCTTCATAACCGCCGCCACTATAGCCGGACCAACCAAATACTGGAGTAAAACAAGTCCAGCCGCCAGGCTGGCATACAGAACAAATCCACCAGCACCTAAGAGGCTTGATATGCCGAGTATTATTGCATACAGGATGCCAAACATCAGCCCCACCAGCAGGTATAGTCTTACTTGCAACCCCATATTCCAAACCTCCTACTACACTTGATTATATCATAAATCCACCTAACCTATTATTCATAAACTCCCCCTCCTTCTGTCACGCCCTTCACTCTGTTATAATTAGACTATGAAGAAACCGCTGCTGCTATTATTTGATGGTAATGCCATTGTCCACCGCGCCTTCCACGCCCTGCCACCACTGACAGTGAGTAAAACCGGTGAGATGGTGGGGACTGTCTACGGCTTTGCCCTCATGCTGCTGAAGACAATAAATGAGCTAAAACCTACTCATTATGCCATTGCCTTTGATAAGAAAGCCCCTACTTTCAGGCACGAGATGTTTGACCAGTATAAGGCACACCGACCTAAGACCCCTGATGAACTGGTCAATCAACTGGGACGGGTTAAGCAGCTGGTAGAAGCCTTCCGTATGCCCATCTTTGAACTCGACGGCTATGAGGCAGATGATATTTTGGGCAGCCTTAGCCAACAGGCCAGCCAGCAGAGTATTGACACTATCATTGTCACCGGTGATGCCGATGCCATGCAACTGGTTTCACCCCGGGTAAGGGTACTGGCTCCAAAACGAACCTTTAGTGATACCATGCTCTATGATGAAGCCGCAGTGAGCCAGAAATATGGCATCAAGCCGGAGCAGATTGCCGATTTCAAAGCGCTGAAGGGTGACCCCTCAGATAATATCCGCGGTGTCCCTGGCATAGGTGAGAAAACTGCCGTCAAGCTTATCCAGCAATTTGGCACCATAGACCAGATTTATGCTCATATAGATGAGGTAACCCCACCCAAGCTCCAATCGCTACTGCAAACCAACGAAGCCCTTGCCCGCCAGAGTAAGGAGCTGACTACTATTGTTACCCAGACACCGGTTAGCCTTAACCTGAATGACTGTCAGATTAGCCAGTATGACCGACATCAGGTAACTGAGCTTTTCCGTGAACTTGAGTTTTTTAGCCTGCTGCCAAGATTGCCTGACGTCACAACCAAAGAAGCAGCCCCAGAACTGCCCCCTACTCAGGTTGAAACCAGGACCCTACCCCAGCGGGCCTATCATATTATCAATACTATCCCAGCCCTTGACGAGCTACTAAACCGCCTATCAGCAGCCAAGTCCTTTACTTTTGACCTGGAGACTACAGGCTTAGATGCTATGTTAGTTCAATTGGTCGGCATATCTATATCGCCAACCCCTGGCGAGGCTTACTATATCCCCGTTGGTCATGTTGGCTGGGGAGAGGTGGAGCAACTGCCACTCAACCAGGTCATCAATCGCCTCAAGCCTCCCCTGGAAGACTCTAATCTAGCCAAGCTTGCCCATAACGGCAAGTATGATATGACAGTGCTGGCTGAATACGGGATAACGGTTAATAATCTGGCTTCTGATACTATGGTCGCTGCCTATCTATTATGTGAGAAATCACTGAGTTTGAAAGCCCTCGCCTTTAGCAAACTAGGCATTGAAATGACACCTATTACCGCCCTTATTGGCTCAGGAGCCAAGCAGATTTCTATGTCTCAGGTAGAGATAAATCAGGCTGCTGATTACGCCTGCGCTGATGCTGACATCACCGGGCAACTGACCGAATTACTGGAGGCAGAGCTTCACCAGCAAGGGCTATGGCAGCTATTCTCTGAGGTTGAGATGCCACTGGTGCCAGTGCTCACCAGTATGGAAAGGAACGGGGTAGCCCTGGATACAGAGCTATTGAGGCAGATGTCACACCGTCTTGGTGAGCAGTTGATGAGGCTAGAGGCTGAGATATATAACAGTGTAGGTCACCGCTTCAATATAAACTCACCCCAGCAACTTAGCTCTGTCTTATTCCAGGAGCTGGGGTTGCCACCGGCCCGTAAAACAAAGGGTGGCTACTCTACCGGGGCAGCAGTGCTGGAGGAACTCCGTAGAAGCCACCCCATCATTGAATTTATTTTAGACTACCGCCAGTTAGCCAAGCTCAAGTCAACCTATATTGACGCCCTACCCGGCTTAATCAACCCCAAAACAAGGCGAGTTCATACCAGCTTTAACCAGACAAAAACAGCTACCGGTCGACTTTCCTCAAGTGAGCCTAATCTGCAAAATATCCCGATTCGAGGTGAACTAGGCAAAGAGATAAGAAAGTCCTTTATTGCTCCACCCAGCTCTTATCTCTTGGCTGGAGACTATTCACAGATTGACCTTCGCGTCTTGACCCACCTGTCTCAGGATAAAGAGCTGCTTGATGCCTTTAACCGGGACGAGGATATTCATGCCGCCACTGCCGCTCAACTCTTTGGTGTGGACGCCTCACAGATAACAACAGATATGCGCCGCCTGGCTAAAACAGTCAATTTCGGTGTCATCTACGGTATGAGCGACTACGGGCTGGAGCAGGCCACCGAGCTATCACGAGAAGAAGCTGCACAGTTCATTGCTGCTTACTTTGAAAAATACCCCGGGGTAAAGCAATATCTTGAGTCAACCAAACAGCAGGCAAGAGAGACAGGCTATGTCCAAACGCTACTGGGCAGGAGGCGTTTCATCCCTGAAATTGATTCTCCCAACCGACAGGTGAGGGAAGCCGCTGAGCGTATGGCAATAAATATGCCAGTGCAGGGCACGTCAGCCGACATCATAAAGGTGGCTATGATTAACCTGAACCGGGAGATGGACAAGCGCCGATTGAAAAGCAAGATGCTGCTTCAGGTGCACGATGAGCTTGTCTTTGAAGTACCCCAGGATGAGCTTAAAGAGATGCGCCAATTAGTACCCGAAATAATGTCCACCGCTCTACAACTCAGCATCCCGCTAAAAGTAGACATCAAAACTGGCAACCACTGGGGAGAGATGGAATAAATTGCCAGAGCTGCCTGAAGTAGAAACGATAAAGAACGAGTTGCTGCCTTATGTTGTTGGGCACCGTGTTACCGGCATCACTCTAATCTGGGAGGGCATAGTCCGCCAGCCATCAGTAGAAGAATTCCGTTCCCGCCTTATAGGACAATGTATCACCGGGTTGACCCGGCGGGGCAAATACCTCATCTTTAGCTTGACCAGCGGTGAAGCGTTAATTATCCATCTAAAAATGACTGGCTCGCTATTGATAAAGCCAACCCCGGCTGAACCTGAGAAATTTACCCGTGCCATAATCCATCTGGATGGAGAAACCAGCCTCCACTTTCGTGACCCGCGTAAGCTGGGGGTGATGTGGCTGATAAAGGATGCAAATTCAGTTGTCGGTAAGCTTGGTCCTGAACCACTGGAAGCCGATTTTACTCCTCAACTCCTGGCCCAACTTCTGAATAAGCGTACAGCGCCAGTTAAGGCTGTGCTCTGCGACCAGAACTTTATTGCCGGCGTAGGCAATATGTATGCCGATGAATCCCTGTTTGCTGCCAGGATCCACCCACTAAGATCAGGGAAAAGCCTGTCTCAAAACGAGATAGAACGTCTTCACTGCGCTATTCAGCAGGTGCTATGGTCAGCCATTGGCAATAAGGGAGCCAGTGTGGAAAACTACTTTCGTCCCGATGGACAACTAGGCACAGCCCACTTTCAGTTTCAGGTTGCCCATTACCTCAGTGGCAAGTTCTGTCCTGTCTGTGGCACCCCCCTCCAGCGTATCCCCATCCGCAACCGTGGCAGTTACTTCTGCCCCCGCTGCCAGCCTCTAGAAGATTAGTCAGACTAATGGAGCCAATTACCGCCCTTTCCACGGGTGCGGTGGTCTTTTTTCCATAAAGGCATCTACCCCTTCTCTACCATCCTCTGTATCAGCATTAGCGCTGATCATTTCCACGGCATATTCATAAGCCTGGTTGTGTTCCATGTCAGCCATTGTGTAAAATGCCTGTTTACCAAATTGAACAGCAAGCGGGACTTTGCCTGTGATTTTCTCTGCCAGTTCAAAGGCTGCATTTTCCAGGTCTTTCTGCGGAACCACCTTATTCACCAAGCCAATTCTCTCAGCTTCAGTAGCACTAATAACATCCCCGGTTAAAATCATTTCCAGACACTTTTTTCTGCCCACCGAGCGATATATTGCTGCCATCGGGGTCACACAGGCGAAGCCAATATTCACCCCCGGTGTCTGAAACTTCGCCTCCTCCGAGGCTACCACCAGGTCGCATCCAGCAGCCAGAGCACAACCCATGGCAGTGGCATAACCATTAACGGCAGCAATCACCACCTTGCTGATAGCGGCGATAGTTTGTAATACCTGCACCGACTTGCCAAAGGTACGGCGAAAATCAGCCAGGGTTTTACCCTGTATCTCAGAAAAATCGTGGCCGGAGCAAAATGTATCTCCCGCACCCCTGATAACAATTGCACCCACACCAGAGTCTTCATCAAACTTCCGAAGAGCGTCGAGCATTTCTCCCATGAGTGCAGCATTTAAAGCATTGCGCACCTTGGGCCGATTCAGTGTGATTACCCCTATCCTGTTCCTCTTCTCCACAATGAGCATCTTATATTCCATTATCACCTCCGTAAATTATGCTCTTACTATGATATTACTCCCTGCCGCCTGAGCTCAACCATCTCATCTTCACTCATCCCCAGTAGCTGTTTATACACGTAGTCATTGTCCCAACCCAAAACTGGGGCTGCCCGACTATACTTAGCCGGAGTATCTGATAGCTTTATTGGCGTGGCATCAGATATAGTCTTGCCCAACTCCGGGTGGTCAAGCTCAATAAAGAAGCCCCGTGCCTTAAGCTGATGGTCATTAGCTAAATCGCCGGCATTCTGAACCACCCCGGCAGCAACTCCCTGCCGCTGAAGCCGAGCCATTACCTCCTCAGCCTTGTGCTTCCTTGTCCATTCTCCCACAAGCCTGTCCAACTCCTCAACATTCTCAATCCTGCCGGATAAGGTGGCAAACCGCTTGTCCTTAGCCCACGGTGGGTTGCCTAAAGCCCGCTGAAATCCCTGCCATTCTTCATCGCTAAATACGGCAATAGCACACCAGCGGTCATCACCCTGACACCGGTAGACATTATGTGGCGCCGCCTGAGTTGAGCTATTGCCTACCGGCTCTGGTGATTTGCCATCGACAGCATATTCCAGGATAGCGCTACCCAATAAACTGGACATTGCCTCCACCTGTGAGACATCAATGTACTGTCCTTCTCCTGTCCTCTGCCTGTATTCCACAGCACCGAGCAGGGCTAAGCAAGCTAGCAGACCAGCTATATGGTCAGCATAAGACGTGCCTAAGCCTATTGGTGGCTTACCGGGGAAGGAGGTAAGATAGGTTATGCCGGAAAAAGCCTGGACTGTGGGACCAAAGCCCACATAGTCTCGCCACGGTCCGGTGTTTCCCATGGTTGACATACTGAGCATAATCAGGTCGGGCTTGAGTTTCTTCAGGCTAGGATAGTCCAACCCCCAGTTAGTCATCACCCTCGGGGTGAAGTTTTCAACTACGGCATCGCTAATGCCTACCAACCTTTTGGCGAGAGCCACCCCCCGGGGCTTATTAAGGTTAAGGGTTATACCCAGCTTATTACGATTCCAGGTGTTATAGTAGCCACGACTGAACTTGTCCTCTACCGGTGGCAAAAGCGGCTGAACCTTAATCACCTCAGCCCCAAAATCAGCCAGAATCCGGGTAGCATACGGTCCCGCCAGCACCCAGGTAAAATCAAGGATGCGGATGTTGTGTAAGATAGAGTGGTTAGTCATTGCTTTATTCTTTTCCCTAATCCTCATCTAACTGACGACCTATATTAACCCATACTTCCACAGAATTACTGGCTCCAGAATCTCTTAAAACATCCCGTGCTCCTGGAAACAACCCACAATATTCCTGAATCATGTTAGCAATCATAACGTTCATAGTATCTATTGAAGACGCGATAAGTTTCTCAGTTTCTTTATTAACAAGGGCTTGTGCAATTTGAAGAACGCTTAGACTGCTAGAATGAGTAGAACCAGATAGATGTCTATACATAAGGGAAGCTAACATATCGCTGAACCCTGCATCAATACCAATATCGTACCAAGGTAAAACCTTTCTGGCATCAGGACTCCAGCGCCACAAATCTCGTTCTTTACCTTGAAAAAGCCGCATCTTCTGACTATCAGTAAGCCCTTGAAAAATTATATTCGACTCTAGTTTACTACGGATTTCTTCAAGTATCTCCTTTTCCTTCATTTTCTGCTGCTCATTTTCGATTATACCCTCTGGTAAATTTTGCCTATCCGCTAATCCTGCAGCTTCATAACACCAATACCTATAATTTTTTTCCTCTACGTTATTGGGTGAGAAGAATACGTAATGAAAGACGAGAAATGCCTCCATTGCTGTTCGGGTTAGCACATCAATTGATGCAGAATCAACGAAGCTGAATTGTTTGAATGATGGAAGATCTCGGACAACCGTACCATGAGAAAGATAAAGCACTGTGGAAGTGTGGTTAACGAATTTGTTAGCTAGTTTATGTGCATCCCCTAATCTCCTGCGCTCGTCAACATCACTAATAGATGACACTTTGGTTACACTAATAGCTTTAGCAAGTAGGTCAAGCAATATTACATATTCCATTTTATGGTTCGACTTAAGCTGTGACATAGCTTCCTCCCTACCCCTTTATCTTTTATCTATTCCTACCCACCACCCTTAGAGGGTGTTTAAGAGGGGCGTTAGCCCCTCTTTATTTGCTCCTCCCCCTCTCCTTTGAAGGAGAGGGGGATAAAGGGGGTGAGGTAGATAACTAAATAATAACATAAATCCATGATTAGCTTTGGGCTCAAGTATATGATATAATTAAGCGCAATGAAAAAGGACACCGCCACGAGCGACAAAAAACTTACCGAGCTGAAAACCTTCATCGAAAATGTAAATAAGAAGGATAAGCTTCACGGCAAAAAGGTTAAATTTGGCTTTACCAAACGAAAACGGAAGCATGGCTAAAAATTATAAGCTTCATTTTGGGTTACTCACCGTCAAGTCGAACGGATGACCTTCACGCGTGAAATCAGGCAGGTAGTTTACCGACGCATCCATTTCTTGTAACCACCCATTTTCTATCTCGAGCCTATCCAACAACTTGATGACCTCTGAATACTCTGACAGCGAGATTGTCCTTGAAAGCAGAGGAATCCGTGAAGCGCGGTGTGCCGGGAAATACTGAGACATAATACTAACGGTAACCTTTGGAGAAAGCTCACCAACCAGCCAGGTGAGTGATTCCTCGCTATTTGCCAGCCGGTTGGGCAGTATAAGGTGACGCACAATCAATCCCCTCTGAGCAATACCCTCATCATCCATCACCAGTTCTCCAACCTGCCGATACATCTCCTTGATAGCGACACGGGCTCGTTCCACATAATCCGGAGCCTGCGAAAACTTTCTAGCCCACTTATTGGAGGCATACCTCAAGTCAGCCAGGTAAATACTTATTATGCCATCGAGCTCCCTCAGGGATTTAATAGAATCATAGCTACTGGTATTGTAGACCAGCGGTAGCCTAAGTCCCATTGGCACTGCCTCCAGTACCGCCCGGACTAATTGCGGGACAAAGTGCGAGGGTGAAACAAAGTTGATATTATGGCACCCCAGTTCATCCTGAAGGTAGAGCATCCGTTCAGCCAGGGTGCGGCAATTCATTTCCCTGGATTGCTGCCTTTCCCAGTCCTGGCTTATCTGGTGGTTCTGGCAGTAAACACATCGCATATTGCAGTTGCCAAAGAATACTGCCCCTGACCCTCTGCTTCCAGAAATGGCTGGTTCCTCTCCATGGTGAGCACAAACCGCAGAGACTACAGGCAGGTGAGCTGAATGGCAAAACCCCAGTTCGTTTTCCCGCCGATTGACGCCACATTCTCTTGGGCATATATCGCAGAAACTCAGGCGTGCTTCAAGCGACTCAGCACGCCGCTCCAGCTCACCTGACTGATACAGAGCAATATACCTGGGTTCCAAAGCCTCCATTACCACTCCTCTTACGTATTAAAGCTCACCCTCACAATTACTGGTTTTTGTGCCCAACTGCTAAAATTTCTACATCCTCTCCCGCCACTATGCCTTCACCGATTGATAACTAAATAACGCCCTCTTTAATTAAAGCATCTATCTCTTCCACTGATAGCCCTAGCTCCTCATGATATATATCCAAATTATGCTCACCAAGCTCTGGCACCCGACCTCCCACCTGCCACGGGGAACGACTCATCTTAACCGGGGCTCCAGGGAGTTTATACTTTTCCCCTGACTGAGGGTGCTCCACCTCAACAAAGAAACCACGCTCCTTTAATTGAGGACTATCCACAAGCCGTGGTATAGAGGCTACCTCCGCCCAGGGGAGGTGCATCAATTGCCCTTTCTCCACAAGCTCGGCTACAGTGTGGCTTTTAGTCCACCGCTCTAAAACCTCTATAATATGGTCAAGCTGTTGTAATCGCTTCTCTCTATCCTGCCATTTTTCATCGGTCAAATCCTCAGCCATACCCTCGGAGTCAAGCCACTCCACCAGCGTTTGCCACCGCCGAAACAGGGTGAGCAAAATGTAACCATCCCGGCAGGGAAAGATGTGAAAAGCATTATTCCAGTGCAAGCTACCCTGTCTCTTAGCTATAATACCTTCAGAAAAATAGCGCACCAGAACGTGGTCAAGAGTAGCCGCTACACACTCCTGTAGTGAAATATCTATATGCTGCCCTTTGCCCGAAGCACGCCTCCTCTGCAACACCAGCAGAACGCCGATAGCAGCAAACAGACAGGCAGTGTAGCAAGCCTGATTGCCAAAGGGTTTAAGTGGTGGCGCCTGGGGCTCTCCGCAGACATACATCTGACCACCCAGAGCTGAAGCTACCATATCGCACGACTTATAATCTCGATAGGGACCACTCTGCCCAAAATCGGTGATGGAAGCCATGACCAGTCGGGGATTAACTTCACTAAGCTCAGAATAGCCAAGACCTAGCCTCTCCAGACATCCCGGCTGATAACTCTCCACCACCACATCGGCAGTCTTAACCAGCCTCTTAAATATTTCCTGCCCTTGTCTAACCCCTAAATTTAATGTTATGTCAAGTTTACCGACGTTTGTTCCCCAGAAACAATCGCTTCTAACTGAATCCTTCCCCGGCTCCTCCACCCTGATAACCCCGGCACCCATATCAGCCAGAAGCCTGGAACAGAACATACCCTTCTCATCAGCTAAGTCGAGGACACGGTAGCCAGATAAAATACCTTCCCTGTTTCCTTGCCTACTCACAGTAAACTCCGTTACGAGGGCATTATGAAGATAGCTGGCTAAGTCTATCTAACGCGGCTTTAATTCGCTTCAGGCACCGCTCCTTACCCAGGACTGCCATAGTTTGAAACAGCGGCGGTGCCGCTGTCCGCCCGGTAGTTGCCACCCTCAGTGTGCCGAAGAGCTGACCGGTCTTCAATCCCAACTCCACCGCCAGAGGTCTGAGCACCGCCTCCAGAGATTCAGCATCAAATGCCTCCAATTGCCCAAGCCTCTCCTTTCCCGCCTCTAATGCCTTCGTAGCTGATTCCCGACCCATATTCTTACCTATAAGCAGGCCAGCATCATAGCCAAGCTCATCAACGAAGAAAAATTGAGTCAGTTCAGCTACCTCTCCGAGGGTCCTGGCCCGCTCCTGAATAAGAGGCAGGATATTCCTTACATACCCTTCATCTGATATTAATGCCTCTCCAACGAGTGTATCCATCATCAGATAGGGTTGTACAACGGTAAAAAATTCGTCAGCGGTTAGACTACGAATATATACTCCGTTCATCCAGTCGAGCTTATCCTGATTAAAGACGGCAGCCGTCCGACTAACCCGCTCCAGGGAAAAGTTCTTTACAAGCTCCTGCCGGGACAAAAGCTCGGTTCTATCATCCAGTGACCAGCCGAGCAAGGCAAGGAAATTCACCATAGCCTCGGGCAGATAGCCCTGCTCATAGAATTCGGTTATAGCCACTGCCCCGTGCCGCTTACTCAACTTGCTGCGGTCAGACCCCAATATCATAGGCAGGTGAGCAAACTGGGGTGGCTCAAATCCCAGAACCTGATACATAAGTACATGGCGGGGGGTGCTGGACAGCCATTCCTCAGCTCTAACCACATGAGTAATCTCCATCAGGTGGTCATCCACTATGTTGGCTAAATGATAGGTAGGGTAGCCATCAGACTTAAGCAATACGAAATCATCGATAGTATTATTCTCAAACACCACCTCACCCCAGATTAAATCATTAAACCCGGTCTGCCCATTGAGCGGTGTCTTGAAACGAACCACCGGTGTAATGCCCTCAGCCTCTTTCTTAGCCCGCTCCTCCTGACTTAAGTCACGGCAGCGCCGGTCATAGCCGGGCGGTTGCTTACGCTTAACCTGCTCAGTCCGCATCTCCTCCAGACGCTGGGGGGAGCAATAGCAATAATAGGCATCTCCCTGTGAAATCAGCCGTTGAGCTACCTCGTGGTATTTATCTAAGCGCTGCGACTGAAAATAGGGACCATATTTACCGCCAACCGCCGGACCCTCATCCCAATCAAGTCCCAGCCAGCGCAGACTATTTAGAATAGCCTCCACCGCACCCTCGACCTTGCGGGCGACATCGGTATCCTCAATGCGGACAATAAAGCTGCCACCATAATGTCGGGCAAAGAGCCAGGCAAACAGGGCAGTCCTGATATTGCCCACATGGGGATAACCAGTAGGGCTGGGTGCAAAACGCGTTCTAAATGAGTTACGCATCTATAATCCTTCTTGGTTTATTTGGTAAAAACCTAATGGTATGTCACCACAAACAAAGCGGTTAAACGATCTCTATGAGCTGGATATCAAAAGTAAGGTCTTTACCAGCCAAGGGATGATTGGCATCTAATGTCACTTCCGATTCGGAGACATCGATCACCGTAGCTATAACCCTTCGTCCATCCGCTTGATTGACCATTTGTAAGGGCTGACCGGCCTTTGGTTCCAAGTCCGCCGGAAGTTGGTTACGAGGCAACGCCACTATCATTTCCTTACGGTATGGACCATACGCTTCATCTGACAAAACTTTGGTGGTTTTCGATTCCCCCAGACTCATCCCGACTACAGCTTGTTCAAAGCCCGGGATTACCTGGCCCTCGCCTATCGTAAAGCACAAAGGGTCGCGGTCATTGGAGGTATCAAATATTGTGCCATCCTCAAACTTACCCGTGTAGTGAACCTTAACGGTATCACCAGTTTTTACCTGTGGCATTCTTTACTCCTTTCATTTTACAGTTACTATCCAGATAAACGAACTCTGCAATGATATCTAATCAAAGCCACCTTTCACCTCTTCCATCATCTAGCTCATTAATATTCTAGCCAATATCCTCTAGTGCTTACCATAAATCTGGGGGCAAAACGCGTCCTAACCGAGTTAGTCATCTAGACTTTCTCCCCCGCAGTATCAAACACGGATTTCAGGAGATTACAGGTACCCCAACAATATAGGGTGCGAGACCGGTAGGATACCTGCTCATAAATTTGCCATAGTTCTTTTTGTAAAGCTCCGTCTCTTCATATTGTTTAAGCCAGACTTCTGCACCCTCAATAATATCATTACAAAATATACGCACATCTATATTCAGTGCGTCATTCAAAATATTGCAATGGAATACATTTGTAGTAGCGGATGGTTCAACGAACATTACTCTTGAATAACCACTTTTTGGATTTTGAGAGCTTCCTTGGTGTAATAACGAACATCGAAAAAGGTAACAGTCTTCAGCTGTCAAAAAGCCTCTGTATTTATGAGCAACATATTTATCGAACCAAGCTTTATATTTATCGGAATTAGCTTGACCATTTTCGGAACCGATTGCGCCGCATATATCTGGTATAACCAATGCAGCAAAAAGTGAAAGATAATAGAGATTAGCTTTTAATCCAATCCGAATTTGTTCCAAAAAGTCTTTCGTAAGTTCAGATCCCCTTTTTGTTAGTTGACATTTCCCCATTCTACCACCCCACCCACCAATATTCTAGGCTATGTCCTTTAGCGCCTGCTCTAAATCAGTGGGCAGGTCAGACTTGAACTCCACATACTCGCCAGTAGAGGGGAGATTGAAGCCCAGACGGCTAGCATGGATGAACTGCCGCAATAAATAGGCTGATTTTACGCCATACATTTTATCGCCTACCACCGGGTAGCCAATAGCCGAAAGGTGAACCCGTATCTGGTGGGTGCGCCCGGTCTCAGGTCTGACCTCAAGCAAGGTATAGTCGCCCAGATACTTAATTACATGATATTGGGTGCGAGCCTCCCTACCCCCATCTACCACTGCCATCCGCTTTCGGTTACGGGGGTCACGCCCAATAGGCGCCTCAATAACACCGTCCTCCGGTGTGAGGTGCCCTTTCACCAACACCAGATAGGCTTTTACTACAGAATGAGCCTTGAACTGGCTTATCAGGTTAACCTGAGCTGCGCTATTCCTAGCCACCACCATCACTCCCGAGGTATCTTTATCCAGCCGATGCACAATTCCCGGTCGTAGTGAGTCACCAGTATCAGCTAAGTCAGGGAAGTGGGACAGGATAGCGTTAACCAGGGTATGACTTGGGTGTCCCGGTGCCGGGTGAACAGTCAGCCCGGCCGGTTTGTCTATAACTAAAAGGTCGTCATCCTCGTAAATGATGTTTAGTGGAATAGCCTCAGGCGATAAAGTGCTGGGGGGAACGGGGGGTATGATGATGGTCAGCTTATCACCAGCATTAAGTTTAAGCCCTGCCTTGACCTTCCGGTCATTAACAGTAATATAACCACCAGTAATCAGCTTTTGCACATAGGTTCGAGAAAGCTCCGGGTGCTTCTCACAAACATATTTATCAAGCCGAGCCCCCGGCTTATCAGCCACAAAACTATAGAAATTATTTACCAACTTCACCCCCTTTTAATTGGCTAGCTCTCTTTACCAGAATGATAACATCCGGGGAATTTAGCCATTCCCTGCCTAGCCTGCTGAGCCTTTCTCAGCTCCGGCTAAGAAGAGGAGGGAGTAAGCAAATATAATAACACCGACAACTACAGCCGAATCAGCAACATTAAATGCCGGCCAGAAACCAATACTGATAAAATCAGTAACACCGCGAAGATTAGGGTTCAGCCGGTCAATCAGGTTGCCCACTGTGCCGCCAAGAACCAGACCAAGGGCTACCCTGGTTAGCACATTATTTAAACGGGGAAAATGGCGATAAATAAAGAAGGCATAGACCAGGAGAACAGCAATGCCGACTAGGGCAACTATAGATAAGGGGAATGATTGACCAGTAAATAAGCCAAAAGCAGCTCCAGTATTGTGGACGTGGACTATCCGAAAGAATCCCACTTCAAACAGTGTGTGCCCCTCAGGATAAGCCCGTATCCACGTCTTGCTAAGCTGGTCCGCAACCAACACCAGTAACGCAGTAAGGAAAAAGACTACATGCCGCCACCTAACCTGGCGGCGGTTTAACTTTTGCATCCTTTGCCTGTTGAGCCTTACAATTCAAGCACAAACTCGCCTGTGGAAGTGCCTCTAACCGGGCCGGGTCTATAGGTTGACCACAAGCATCACATAAGCCATAGCTTCCCTCTTCAAACTTGTTTAAAGCGTGCTCCACATCAGCCAAGCTATCTCTCACCCGCTTCTCTAAGGCCAGCCGCTTCTCCAACTCGAAGCTTTCCGTTGCCTCCTCCTCCCTTTTACCAAAAGGGCTACCCTCCCGCCTCTCCTCAGCCGGGCGGATGCTAGCTCTCAACTGCTCTAATTCTTCAATCAAGTGCTTTCGTTCATCTTCCAACCGGGACCGAAGTAGATTAAAATTAATAGTCACTTCTTCCTCCCTCTACTTGAGACAGGGTATTTCTTTTCCCTATCTAGTATTATCAGGTAAGTTATTATACTTAGGGACCTACTAAAAGAGCAATGAACGGCAAGGCAAATTAATCCAGCATTACCCGCAACTGGCGAATAGTACTGACTGCCTGCCCACGCCAGTGATTATTGGCAAAGATGAAGGTCTTCTCAGCCACACTATTCAGCTTATGAATCTTAGGCAGCCACTCGCTGAGTTCCTGCGGCATATAGCTATAATCGTACCTCTCATAAGCCTGCTCATGTTGCCACCACTTGGCACTATTACGCCCATGAAAGCGAATATAGCCTATCTTACTTGTTGCCGCAGCCAGCGGTGGCAGCAGATTGGGTAGCTGTGGTTCATCAACACAGCAAAAGCCTAAATCCATGTGCCGAAGCCAAGCAAACACATCACTCCTTAGCCACTGAGCATTACGGAATTCAACCACCACCGGTAGTTCGCCCAACTGTTCCTTAAACCACTTAAGGTAGTCCCAGTTATGGCGATTAAACCTAAAACTATATGGAAACTGAGCCAGGATACAACTCAGCTTACCAGCAGTGATGATAGGTTCCACCACCTGGCAAAAAGCCTTAAAAATAGAGGCATTATCTTCACGTTGGTGGGTCATTTCTCGATTCGCTTTAAAACAAAATTGGAAGTCTTCGCCTGTTTTCTCAGCCATAGCTTTTAAGCTAGACGACTTGGGTAACGCATAAAAGGTTGAGTTTACCTCACAGGTATTAAATTCACGGGAATAGTAGGTAAGCCATTCCCTCTTGGGCATGCCTACCGGGTAGAAGTTGCCTACCCAATCATTATAGCTAAAGCCCGAAGTGCCAAGGTATATCATACTTTTAGTGTATCCTATTTACCCAACATAGTCAACGCTTTTAGGCGGCATAACCAATTGTATTAGAGAAAGATGCTGCTTGGGCTTGTATCACCTTTATCATTCGGCAAGTCTAGAAATCTGGTTGTATTTAGTCTATAATACGAACCAGCTAAAACTGCCTTACAATGAGGGAAAGCTTGAATATAGAAAAATTAAAGGCTTCAGTCATAGGTGAGATAGATGCTCGCCGCCACGAGCTTAGCGAGCTGAGCCTAAAAATCCACTCCAACCCCGAGCTAGGTTTCCAGGAGGTCAAGGCAGCTACCTGGCTAACCCGGTATCTGGAGGAAAATGGCTTCTCTGTACAACGAGGTATCTGTGAACTGCCGACTGCCTTCAGAGGTAGCTATGGACAAGGGAAACCAGCTATTGCTATTCTAGCTGAGTATGATGCCCTGCCTAACCTTGGCCATGCCTGCGGTCATAATCTAATAGCTGCCTGTGCCGTTGGTGCTGCCATAGCCTCTAAGCCAGCCATTAACCAGTTCGGAGGTAGCATCCTGGCTATCGGTACACCATCTGAGGAGAAAGGCGGGGGCAAGGTAATAATGGCCAAAAAAGGAGCCTTCGACGACCTAGATATAGTCATGATGGTGCACCCAGGGGTGCGTAATACCGCTATCACTCAAAGCCTAGCCTGCCAACCTTTAGACGTCGAATTCTTTGGCAAAGCGGCTCATGCCGCCGCTCACCCCGAGGCGGGCATCAATGCCCTGGAAGCGATGATAAGCTCCTTCGCTGCCATTAACTCACTCAGACAGCACATCAAGGATAAAGCCCGTATCCATGGCATTATTACCGATGGTGGAGAGGCAGCTAATGTTGTCCCGGCCCACAGTGCTGCCAGCTTCCTACTGCGCGCCGAAGACGATGCCTATCTTGACAAACTAAAACAGAAGGTCATAAACTGCTTTATTGGAGCGGCTACTGCTAGCGGAGCTCAATTAGAATATAGATGGGAAGAGATATATTATGCTCCTCTGCGTAATAATATTACCCTAGCCCGCCTATTCTGGCAAAATATGCAATCTTTGGGACGCAGGGGGCAACTCTTTAACAAGAAAAATTCTTTTGGTAGCACTGATATGGGTAATGTCAGCCAACTGGTACCTAGTATTCAGCCCCTCATAGCCATAGCCCCAGCGAGAGTATCAACCCATTCCCCCCAGTTTGCCTCGGCGGCGGCTTCAGAAGCAGGTGTCCGTGGTCTTATTGATGCCGCCAAGGCTCTAGCTATGACTGTTTTTGACCTAGTAGCCAATCCTGATATAGTTACCAAGGTCAAAAAGGAGTTTCGACAAGAAAAATGATTAAGATAGGCATTCCCAGAGCTCTACTCTACTTTCAATACTACCCTATGTGGAAGACCTTCTTTGAGGAACTGGGGGCAGAAGTGGTGGTTTCATCACCAACCACTCAGACTATGCTGGCACAAGGCTCGTCTCGGGTAGTGACTGACACCTGTTTGCCGGTAAAGATTTTCTGTGGCCATGTTCTTTCCTTGGTAAACGAGTGCGACTATATTTTTATCCCTGCCATCCGCAGCGTGCAAAAAAGGGTTTACAACTGTTCCAAGTTTCTTGGCTTGCCCGATATGACTAGGGCAGTTATCCCCGAGTCTCCCCCTATCCTAGATACAGATATTGACGTTAACAAAGGAAGGCATCGCTTATATTATGCCATTTATCAAGTGGGACGGCATTTTACCCGGAATCCATTTAAGGTTAAGCGAGCTGGGCAAGCTGCCTGGCAAGCCCACTTGAACTATCGGCAGCTAATGTCCCATCAGGGATTAACCCCACCGCAGGCAATAGGGGAAGTATCAGCAATACCTGAAGCCGAGCCAAAAACGCCCTCCGACAGCCAGGCTTCGGCACAAACCACTATTGCCCTCATTGGTCACCCTTACCTCCTCTATGATGAACATATAAACCACCGCTTTATCCACCGTCTTGAGCAGGCTCATTGCAAGGTGTTAACTCCGGAGATGGTCACCACGGAAGAGCTCGAATTGGCTATCGCCAGATTAGTAGGCAGAGCCAGTTGGACATACGAAGATGAAGTAGTCGGCGCTGGTGAGCATTACCTGCAAAGTGGAGCCGATGGTGTTATTGGTATAATGACCTTTGGTTGTGGTCCTGACTCGTTAATGATGGACATGGTGCGTCGGCAGGCTACCAGGCTGGGGACTACTCCTTTTATGAGCCTTACCCTGGAGGAGCACACTGCTGAAGCCGGTGTAATTACTCGGCTGGAAGCCTTCCTTGACATGATACAGAGAAAGAAAAGGAGACAGGTAGCAGTATGCGTCTAGCTTTTCCCCATATGGGTAATATTTATATACCGATAAAGGCCATCTTCAACGGGTCGAGTATTGACGTTGTCTTTCCACCGCTCACCAGTCAGCATACCCTCTCCCTGGGCGTCAAATATTCGCCGGAGATGGCTTGCCTTCCCTTCAAACTTACCCTGGGCAACTTGATTGAGGCTTTAGAGTTAGGGGCTGACACTGTAGTGATGCCCGGGGGAGCTGCTCCCTGCCGCTTCGGCTACTATCACAAGGTTCAGGAGGCAATTCTACGCAAGCTAGGCTATAACTTCTATATGATAACCCAAGACCGTGGTATAATGAATATGGTGAAACATCTTAGCAATGGAGCTTCCCTGTGGAAAGTAATAACAGCCCTCCGCTTCGGCTTAGCCAAACTGAAGGCGCTGGACGAACTGGAACAACTGGTACATAAAATAAGAGCTATAGAGAGGGACAAGGGTGAAGCCAGCCGAATCTATAGAGAATGGACTAGAGCTATCGATAACGCTGCTGATTATCAAGCGCTCAACCAAGCCAAGCGAGAGCATCTACAAAAACTCATGAATTTACCCACTGTGTCCTCACCCGCCCCGTTAAAGATTGGCGTTACCGGTGAGTTTTTTGTCGTGCTTGACCCTTTTGCGAATATGGACCTAGAAATTGAGCTAGGAAAGCTAGGGGTTGAGGTAAGACGCTCCATATTCGCCCGAGACTTGGTCAGCTTTAACCCCTTCATCTACGCCTTCGGTTTACGAGAGAAGGACAGAAGCCATAAAGCAGCCACACCCTATCTTTCCCGCCATGTGGGTGGGGATGGCCGGCAATCGGTAGGAGAGAAGGTATTGCATGCTAGAGATTGGGATGGGCTCATTCACCTTGAACCATTCGGTTGCCTGCCTGAAATAACCGCCCGCAATATTATGCCTTCAACAAAAGAGTGGCTCCCAGTACTTAATCTCATCTATGACGAACATACAGGGAAGGTAGGAATAATAAATCGGCTCGAAGCCTTCCTTGATATGATACAGAGAAAGAAAAGAGGACGAGTAGCAGTATGCGCATAGGCATGCCCCATACTGGTAAAGTATATATACCACTTAAGGCTGTATTTCAAAGGCTCAATAGTGAGCTTATAATACCACCAGCTAATAGCCAGCGCAGCCTATCCCTGGGTGTCAAGCATTCTCCAGAAGGATTGTGTCTCCCATTCAAGCTGACCCTGGGTAATATGATTGAAGCTATTGAGATGGGGGCAGATACCCTGCTTATGGCTGGTGGCTATGGCATTTGCCGCCTAGGTTCCTATGCCAAATCCCAGGAACAGATTCTTCATGATTTGGGATATAATGTTGAAATAGTTCAACTAGGGGTTTCAGAACACAAGCTGGCTGGCTTACTCAACCTGATTAAGCGCCTGTCAAACAATGCTTCCTGGCCCAAGATTGTATCAGCCTTTTGCTTTGGACTGGCTAAATTACGCACCTTGGATAAGATAGAGCGGGTGGTGCAAAAGGTGCGCCCTGTAGAGCGGGTAAAGGGAACAGCCAATAAGCTATACGCCGAAGCGGTTAAAGCCATTGATAACGCCGATGATTATAATACCCTGAAGAAGGCACGAACCGACTATCTTGCCCAGCTCAATCAAGTAGATAAGGATACTCAGTATAAGCCATTAATAGTTGGCGTCAGTGGAGAGATATATGTGGTACTGGAGCCCTTCTCTAATATGGATGTGGAGAGTGAGTTGGGTAAGCTGGGGGTAGAGGTGAGACGAAGAATCTTCCTTTCTGAGTGGACTAAATTCAGCTTGTTCCTCAACTCATTGGGTATAAATGAGACGGCCAAAATCCATAAGGCAGCTCTACCCTACCTTAAGCGAGATGTTGGTGGCGAGGGCTGGGAAACGGTGGGGGAAAAGGTGCTCCACGCTAAAGACTATGATGGCTTAATCCACCTAGCCCCTTTCACCTGTATGCCTGAAATAGTAGCTGAGAATATCATGCCATCAACTAAGGAGAAACTGCCGGTATTGACCATACTTTGTGATGAGCAAATAACCAAAACAGGCTTGCTAACCAGACTGGAAGCATTCGTCGACCTCCTGGAGCGCAGACGACGGGCAGGCAAAAAAATAACTGGCACTGAATAGAGCGAGTTGATGGAAGTCTACTTGGGTATTGATGTTGGCTCGGTAACTACCAAGTTTGCCGTGTTGGATAAGAACAATGAGCTTATTACCAACAACTACCTGCTAACACAGGGTAAGCCCATTGAGATGGTACAGCAAGGAATGAGGCAAATCAAACAGCAACTGCCTAGAGATGTTGAGATTTGTGGTGTGGCTACCACCGGGAGCGCTCGCTACCTGGCTGGGGTTATCGTTGGTGCTGATTTAGTCAAGAATGAGATTACCAGCCAAGCTGTGGCTGCCCTGTTCCATATCCCTCAAGCGCAAACCATTATTGAAATCGGAGGGCAAGATAGCAAGATTATTATTATTAGAGACGGGGTAGTAATTGACTTCGGTATGAATACGGTATGTGCCGCTGGTACCGGTAGCTTTCTTGACCACCAAGCACGGCGTCTCGATATGAGCATTCAGGAGTTTAGCCAGCGAGCACTGGCTAGTGATAACCCAGTGCGTATTGCCGGGCGATGTACGGTTTTTGCTGAATCAGACATGATTCATAAGGGACAAATGGGGCATCAAATTGAGGACATTCTTTACGGGCTGTGCCAGGCACTAGTCCGTAACTATCTTAATAATGTGGGCATGGGCAAAGATATTCAACCCCCGATAGTATTCCAGGGCGGGGTTGCCTTTAATCAGGGTATAGTGAAAGCACTTCAAGAAGAACTTGATACTGAAATTATCGTCCCTCCCCACCATGAGGTCATGGGAGCAATAGGTGCTGCTCTATTGGTGCATGAAGAGGTAGACAGTAATAGCAATAAAACCAAATTTAAGGGATTTAGCATAAGTGAAGCCAAGTATCATACCTCCTCATTCATATGCCAAGCCTGCCCAAACCAATGTGAAATAGCACAACTTTCTCTTAATGGTCAGATTCTTGCCCGGTGGGGGGGGCGCTGCGAGCTGTGGGAGAGAAGCCCAAGCAGCTAAATTTTTTAACCAAGGCATTTTGCAAATAATTAGGGAGGAAAGGAATGGAATGACTAAACCGATTATGGTAGACGACAGTAACTTCGACCAAATTGTACTACAATCGGAGACACCAGTATTGGTGGACTTCTGGGCACCCTGGTGCCGGCCCTGTCTTATGGCTGCCCCGATACTAGAGGAGCTAGCTAAAGAGTATAACGGCAGAATACACATTGCCAAGATAGATGTTGACCAAAACCCAAAAACTGCCGTCAAATATGGCATAATGGCTATCCCTAATCTCATTATCTTCAAAAACGGAGAACCAGTCTCGCAGATAGTTGGCTATAAACCCAAACAAGAGCTAAAAAAGGACTTGGACGCTGCCCTTGATTAAGCCCTGTATTCAAATTACCATTGTTGACGATAGCAAAGGTGAGAAATGCGATGCCCATTGCGGTGCAGACTGGGCCTCGACACAGGTCATTGACTTAGCTAGCCAGCGAATTAAAGAAAGGTTTGGCGACAAAACAAAGTTAGAATACCTTGACCTGACTGAATCAATGACTAACCACCATGCCTTAGAATTTAAGCAGCAAGTCAAGGCTAAAAATCTATCCTTACCGCTATTAGTTATTAATGGTGAGCTCAGGATTTCGGGACAATTTGATATTCGTCAGCTATTAGATGCTATCGACGCCGAGCTCGAAATTAAATCATGAGCAGCGAATACGAAGTAATTATTATCGGCGGAGGTCCAGCCGGGCTTACCGCCGGACTTTATACCTCAAGAGCCAGGCTCAATAGTCTGCTTGTAGAACAGGGGCTCTTTGGCGGTCAAATAGCAAATGCTGAGCAGGTAGAGAACTTCCCCGGCTTTCCCCAAGGTATTTCTGGCATGGAACTGGGTCAACTGCTGCACCAACAGGCAACAAAATATGGGTTAAAAACCTTAATCGCTGAGGTTACTGACATCAAGCTCCATGACAGGCAAAAAGTGATAATGACCACCAAAGGTAACTTTCCAGCCAGGGCAGTGATTATAGCTAGTGGCTCAGAACGGCAAAAACTAGGTATACCGGGAGAAGAGGAATTTGCTGGTAAAGGGGTATCCTACTGCGCTACCTGTGATGCTACCTTCTTCAAGAAGCTGCCGGTAGCTGTAGTCGGTGGCAGCGACGCAGCAATTACCGAAGCCCTACACCTGGCTAAGTTCGCTTCTAAGGTCACAGTAATACATCGTCGCCATCAACTCCGTGCCACCCGTATTCTACAGGAAAGAGCCTTTGCTGAGCCCAAAATAGAATTCCTGTGGGACACCATAGTCGATGAAATTGAGGGTAAGGATAGAGTTAAAAGACTTAAGCTTCATCAGGTAAAAACGGAGGAAAAATCTACCCTGGAGCTAGCCGGAATCTTCATATCTGTCGGGTTTAAGCCTAATACCGACTATCTCAAGGGTATATTACCCCTAGACACCGTTGGGAATATTATTACCAATGATAAGATGGAGACCGAAATACCTGGAGTTTTTGCCGCTGGCGATGTACGCTGCGATTCTGCCCGGCAAGCAATAACCGCCGCCGGAGATGGTGCTACTGCTGCTATCTATGCCGAAATGTTCATCATTGAATAAGGGAGAGATTATCGGCTCCCCTCTAAGTCACTGGCGCTATTCTTAGTTACAATAAGTTTAAGCCCATCTTGTCCCACCACAGTAACCTCCTCACCAACCTTTATATTCTTATCTACCGATGTCGCTCGCCAAAGCTCACCTTTGATTTTGACGAAACCCTCCGGGGCTAACCGATTCACTACCTCACCTTTACTGCCTACCATAACTGTCAGACCGGCTACTGGTTTCCTCCTCAAAGCCCGGCTTCCAATCCGATAGGCGTAAACATTGTAGGTACACCAGGCTATCATTAAGAGAACAAGACCCCACAGGGGTATGTAAATCCCAAACCGGGGCAAACCCCAAAGCACAATCGCCACCAGGGCTGCTTCCTCCAGCAAGGTGCTAACAATAGCCAGTATAAATCTGGCCGTCATCTTCTTATCCATCGCTCATTTATTATAGCAGGACTACTCCTGTTGCCGATACCCAAATAGGGGTGCTATAATTGGTAAACATAACTATATTTTGAGGTAAATAATGAAGCTAAGCCGTGAAGAAGTGTTGCATATTGCCCGCCTGGCTCGACTGGGCCTGACTGAAGCCGAGGTGAACAAGTTAAGGGAGCAATTATCCAATCTCCTGGAGAACTTTGAGATTTTGCAGCAGGTAGACACAAGTAGCACACCGCCAACAGCCCACTCCATTGCCCTCCAGAACATAGTAAAGGACGACGAGGTAGCCCCCTCCCTGCCCCAGGACCAGATTCTGGCTAACGCCCCTCGAAGGGATGGGGAATGCTTCAGAGTAAACGCAGTGCTTGAATAATACACTCAAACACGGGAAGCCCGGAGGTAAGATTGATAACTAACCAATTAACAATTCATGAGGCACATAAACTACTTGTCAGCCGGCAACTGTCCTCGGTTGAATTAACCAGAGCTTGCCTGGAGCGCATCCGCCAGGTAGAGCCAAAGGTTCACGCTCTGGTTACCATAACTGAAGAGCTGGCTCTATCTCAAGCCCAGAAGGCTGATGAGCTTATTGCCGCCGGTGATAACAATCCCCTTACCGGCATCCCGGTGCTAATCAAAGACAACATGTGCACTAAAGGGATACGAACCACCTGCTCATCAAGGATGCTGGAAAATTTTGTCCCGCCTTATGATGCTACAGTAGTAGAAAAGTTAAATGAGTGCGATCCGGTAGTTTTAGGCAAGACCAATATGGATGAATTTGCTATGGGTTCGTCTACCGAGCACTCTGCCCTGTTTACCACTCATAACCCCTGGGATTTAAGTCGCGTCCCTGGAGGTAGCAGTGGAGGTTCAGCAGCCGCCGTAGCTGCCAGCGAGACCATCTATGCCCTGGGCTCAGATACCGGAGGCAGTATTCGTCAGCCGGCTGGTTTCTGTAGCGTCACTGGTCTAAAACCTACTTATGGCAGGGTAAGTCGCTATGGCCTGGTTGCCTTTGCCAGTTCCCTGGACCAGATTGGACCTATAACCCAGGATGTTGCCGACTGCGCCCTGGTGCTAAATGCTATCGCCGGCTACGATAGCCGGGACTCCACCTCGGTTCCTGAGCCTACCCCCGATTACACCCAGTGCCTGGCTACTGACCTCAACGGGCTGCGTATCGGAGTCCCCAGGGAGTATTTTGTTGAGGGGATGCAAACCGAGGTCGAAATGGCTATGCGAGCCGCTATCAGTAAGCTTGAGGAGCTGGGAGCGAGGGCAGAATGGGAGGCATCACTGCCTCATACCCGTTACGCCCTGGCGGCATACTACATTATTGCCCCGTCAGAGGCTTCAGCCAACCTGGCCCGCTATGACGGGGTGAAATACGGCTTCTCCTATCAGGATACTAACAGTATGTGGGAGGCGATGGAAAAAACCCGCCAGTATGGTTTTGGTGCTGAGGTAAAGAGGCGCATCATGCTGGGCACCCATGCCCTGTCTGCTGGCTATTATGATGCCTGGTATGTTAAAGCCCAGAAGGTTCGCACCATAATAAGGCAGGAGTTTGACCAGGCCTTTGATAAATTTGATGCCTTGATAACCCCAACCTCACCCACCGTCCCCTTCAAAATCGGGGAGAAGATAGATGACCCGCTTCAAATGTATCTGAGCGATGTCTGTACCCTGCCCATAAATATTGCCGGCTTACCAGCCATCTCCATCCCGGCTGGCTTTGCCGATGGGCTACCCATCGGTATGCAGATTATCGGCAAGCCATTCAGCGAGGAAACCATCTTAAAAATCGCCTACGCCTACCAGCAGGCGACAGATTGGCACAAGAGAAGACCCAGTATCTAAAAAAGAGGCTTATTAGAATGGCTGGGAAAAATAAACAACCTAATGGCAAGCCCGAATACAAAGTTTCAGTCGGTGGGGGTAAAGTCACTCCGAAAGGCACTTTAAAGGCTGTACACAAAGCCCAATTTGACGCCAAATCATGGTCTATTTTGGGTATTTTATTGACCATTATTTGTGGTGCTATATCCTACGGAATTTACGAGTTAGTTCCAATGTCCACAGGGCTTAAAATTGCTTTACCAGTGATTGTTTTTTGTTTGCTGCTTATTATTGTTTGGTGGCAAAGATATAGAGTTCTGAGGTTCACTCACTGGGTAGACCGTAAGTTTACAGCTACGAAAACTTATCATATTAAATAATCAAGTGTTTTAATGTAGACTTTTAAGGAAATTATCTTTCCCGTTTAATAAAGGAAAGGAATAAAAGAGGAATAAAGAGGATAGGGCTTGACGGAGAGTTAAAGAGAGATGAAGCCTCTCTTATATAACTACCCCCTCCCTCTTATCAAGAGAGGGGGACAAAAGGGGAGGGTTACCTGATAAAAAGCTATGTTATCTCTTGAGATTACTTCGTCGCTAGCACTCCTCGCAAAGACGAAGGAGTGTCATTGCGAGCCGAAGGCGTGGCAATCTCGGTGGTAGGGCGCTATTGGGGGATTGCTTCGTCGCTGACGCTCCTCGCAATGACGAAAGGGAGAAGCTCCTCGCAAAGACATAAGGCTAGTCTAAAAGGAGATAGTGTTGAATAATCTTAAAGTTAATTGCTATTCGGGGCATACCTATGCTGAAAGACCGCGGTCTTTCCTGTGGGAAGGCGTAGAATGTGAGGTGGAGGAGATAGAAAAAGCGTGGCTGGAGCCGGGGGAGAGGCACTTCCGGGTTAGAACCAGAGATAACAAACTGTTCCAACTCTGCTATAATGAGTTAGAAAAGGAGTGGTCATTAGTCGAGCTAATAAGGAGCTGAGGAAATGATAAAAGAAATTCTTAAAATACTGGAAAATGATGCCCGAACTACTACCAAACAAATCTCTACTATGACCAGCACTCCCGGTGCTGAGGTAACTAAGCTCATTAAGCAAGCCGAAAAAGACCGAATTATCCTGAAATACAAAACTGTAATAAACTGGGAAAAGGCAGGGGAGGAGCAGGTATGGGCTTTGATACAGGTAAAGATTACCCCCCAGCCAGATGTCGGCTTTGACTCCATGGCTGAGCGTATCTACCGCTTCCCTCAAGCCCGCACCGTCTATCTAGTCTCGGGAACCTATGACCTGCTGGTTCTGGTGGTGGGCAAAACCATGCACGAGGTAGCTGATTTCGTATCTCAAGAGATTGCCCATATTGAAGGAGTCCAGGAGACGATTACCCATTTTCTACTTAAACGCTATAAAGAGGACGGTGAAATTCTGGAGGGGGAGGAAGGCATTAAGCGACAGCCCGTAATACTCTAGGCTTAGGAGACTGCTATGTCAGCAAATCCCAAGGACAGGCATAAGAAATATCATAGTTATCTAGCAAAGCGGGTAAACCAAATATCCCCTTCAGGGATAAGGAGGTTCTTCGACCTACTGGCGTCTATGGAAGGGGTAATCTCTCTGGGGGTTGGCGAGCCTGACTTTGCCACCCCGTGGCATATTACTGAGAAAGCCATCGAATCCCTGGAAAAAGGCTACACAATGTACACCTCAAACCTGGGGATGCCTGAGCTGCGTCAGGAACTGTCACGCTACCTGAAAGATAACTACAAACTGGCATATGACCCCGATAGCGAACTTCTGATTACAGTGGGAGTTAGTGAAGCATTAGACCTGACAATACGAGCTATCCTAAACCCCGGGGATGAGGTTATTATACCCGACCCCTGCTACGTTTCCTATAGCTCCTGCGTCATTTTGGCCGGAGGCACACCAATTATGGTGCCGACCAAACAGAAAAATAACTTTGAGATTAGTGCCGCCGATATTGAGGCAAAAGTTACCAACAAAACCAAGGCAATCCTAATTGGTTATCCGGCAAACCCTACCGGCGCCGTGATGCCCAGGGACAAACTGGCACAGATAGCCGATGTAGCCCGGCGTCACCAGCTTCTGGTAATCTCAGACGAGATATACGCCAGGTTAGTCTATAACGTAGAGCATATCTGCTTTGCCACCCTGCCCGGAATGAAGGAAAACACCATCTTTCTGGGTGGATTCTCCAAAGCCTATGCTATGACCGGCTGGCGTATTGGCTACGCTGCGGCTAACAAAGAGGTTAGTGCCTCAATGACCAAGATCCACCAGTACACTGTAATGAGCGCACCAACAATGGGTCAGGTAGCTGCTATTGAGGCACTAAAATCAGGCGAAGACAGCAGCGCTGAAATGGTTGAGGAATACAACCGGCGACGAATGGTTATAGTCAAGGGACTAAACGATATTGGGCTACCCTGTTTTGAGCCCAGAGGGGCATTCTACGCCTTCCCCTCAATAAAGAGCACCGGTATGACCTCAGAGGAATTTGCGGAAAGGCTTCTCATCGAGGAAAAGGTAGCCGTGGTTCCCGGCTCAGCCTTCGGGCAGTGCGGTGAGGGATACGTCCGTTGCTGCTATGCCACCTCATTGGCTGACATTGAAGAAGCCCTATCCAGAATGAAGCAGTTTGTGGCTAAATATCGGAAGGTTTAGCCCTTTCGCTAAACAAGACCCATCTTCTGCTTAACTTCCTTGAGGGTCTCCCTGGCAATAACCCGGGCTCGGCTGGCGCCATCAGCCAAAACTTCAGTTATATATCGAGGTTTAGTAGCTATGGCAGCTCGCCGTTCTCGGAAAGGTTTAAGGGCAGAATTAATCTCTCGAGCCAAGAGCAGCTTACAATCAACACAACCAATCTCAGCTGAGCGACATCGCCCGGCTAAATCATCTAACTGGAGCGGATTAAAATATCCCTGAAGCCGATAAATATTGCATATCTCCGGGTGCCCCGGGTCACTGCGGTATTGGCGAGCCGGGTCGGTAACTGCCGTCATTACCCGCTCTACCGTCTCCTCCTCTGATAGGGCTAGCTCAATATCATTACCCAGTTGCTTGCTCATCTTTTCTTTACCGTCTAACCCTATTACTAACGGAAACGAGGTGAGCTTTGCCTCAGGTTCAGGAAAGGTATCACTGAATAAATTATTAAAGCGGCGAGCAATCTCCCTGGCTAATTCCAGATGAGGCAGCTGGTCTTCACCAACAGGGACAAATCCAGCTTTATAAAGCACAATATCGGCAGTCATTAGAACTGGATACCCTACCAGCCCATAGTTCACATTTTGAGGTTGGAGCCTCGCCTTATCCTTAAAGGTAGGCACCCGTAGTAGCCAGCCCAGAGGAGTAACCATGCTGAGCAGCGTATGTAACTCCATCACCTCAGGGACATGAGACTGGACAAAAAGGATACTTTTCCGAGGGTCAAGTCCAGCCGCCAGCCAGTCAAGCGTCATCTCATAGATATTCTTTTGTAGACTGCCGGTGTCTTCCAACGTGGTCAGAGCATGGACATCAACTATGCAATAGATGCAATCATACTCGTCCTGGAGACTCACGTAGTGCTGTATGGCTCCCAGGTAGTTCCCCAAATGCTGTCTGCCCGTGGGACGAGCCCCGGAAAAAACGCGCTGCTTCATTCGCCCTCCTCAGTCAAAGAGTGTAACATAAAACTGAATATACGGACAAGATTAATGCAGCTACACTACGCAACAGGCAAACTTGACCCTCCAAACACTTAGCCTATAATATGAGGAGTTGGGGAGGTAAGAATGATTAAAAGCTTCAATGGCATGATGCCCCAGATAGCTGATTCAGCCTTTGTCAGCCAGACCGCTTATATTATTGGTGATGTAAAAATTGACGAGAACTCCGGTATCTGGCCTGGTGCCGTAATCAGAGCCGACTTCGACAGTATTAAAATTGGTCACAATAGCCATATTGAGGATAATAGTGTGCTACACAGTGGTACATCAATGGAAATAGGCGATAACGTTATCATCGGGCATAGTGTGGTCATGCATGGCAAGAAAATTGGCAACAATACCCTTATTGGCAATAATGCCACCATACTGGAAGATGCTGAAATTGGTAGCTTCTGTATAATCGGAGCTGGTTGCCTGGTTATGTCTGGGATGAAAATACCAGACAAGTCATTTGTGGCTGGCGTTCCGGGAGAAATTAGGGGGAAACCTTCGCTAGAGCAGCTACGGTGGGTACAAGAAGGACCTCAAACCTACAATAAATTAGCCAAGCAATATAAGGAGCAAGGACTCTAGCCACCAACTGCCTTACATACTCTCCGGCGCCGTCATCCCCATAAGATGAAGGGTTCTAGCCAGGACAATTCTGGCAGCGTCCACCAGCTTAAGACGAGCTTTGGATAACGCCTCGTTACTGGAAACAACACGGCACTGCTTATAGAAGCTATGGAATACAGTCGCTAAATCCTGAGCATAATAGGTAAGATGGTGGGGTTCCAGGGTGTGGGTTACTATCTCAACTATCTCAGGCAGGAGTAGCATCTTCCGTATTAAAGTCAATTCAGGCTCAGTAGTCAGTAAAGAAACATCACCATCCCGGTAGTCAATTCCCCTCTGCTGAGCCAGATGAAGAATACTGGCAATGCGAGCGTGGGCATACTGAACATAATAGACGGGATTGTCCAGCGATTCCTTTTTAGCTAATTCCAAATCAAAGTCCATTTGCGAATCAGCCGAGCGGGATAAAAAGAAGAAACGGCAGGCATCAATTCCTACCTCATCTACCACTTCACGCAGGGTAATAATATCACCACTGCGTTTAGATAAACGAACTAACTCCTCACCACGACGCAAGGTAACCATCTGAGAAATTATCACCTCAAGTCGCTCAGGGGTAACACCCAGGGCACCAACCACAGCTTTCATTCGAGATATATGCCCCTGGTGGTCAGCTCCCCAGATATTAATCACCTTGTCAAACTTGCGTTCCAAAAATTTGTTGTAGTGATAAGCAATATCAGAGGCAAAATAGGTTGGTGAACCATCGCCACGTACTACCACATTGTCCTTATCCTCACCCAGGGCAGTGGATATAAACCAGGTAGCCCCTTCCTTTTCAGCTATATAACCTCCCTGGCGTAGAAGCGACATTACCGCCTGGTACTGCCCCTTATCAAAAAGGCTCTGCTCACTAAACCAGTTATCAAAGCTCACCCCCAATAGCTCAAGGTCACTCCTGATTTGTTTTATTATCTTCTCCAAACCGAGCTTCCCTAGTTGTGACACTGCTTCCTGCTCAGGTAGAGTAAGAAACCTTTTTTCCTCCTCGGCAATAATCTCTTTAGCCAAATCAACCATATAGTTACCAAAGTAACCATCAGTGGGCATCTCAGCATCAACCCCTAAACACTGCTGATAACGAGCATAGAGTGAGCGATAAAAGGCGTCTATCTGGCTGCCGGCATCATTAATATAATATTCAGTCTCCACCTTGTAGCCAGCAGCAGTAAGAATATTGGCTAAAGTACTCCCCAGGATAGCGCCACGACCATGCCCGACATGGAGTGGCCCGGTGGGATTGACACTAACAAACTCTAATTGTACCCGACTGCCCTGGATAAGGTCGATATTGCCATAAGAATCACCAGCCACCAGAATTGAATCCACCTGCCTGGTCAACCAATCACCTTTAAGTGAGAAATTAATAAACCCTGGTGCCGCTACAGTAATAGTATCAATCTCAGGAATGGGAACCATAAGTCCTACCATGTCCTGGGCAATACTCAATGGGCTGATTCCAGTTGTCCTAGCTAATTTCAAAGGAAAACTTGAGGCATAGTCCCCATGCTCAGGGTTCTGAGGATGCTCCACAGCCACCTCAGGTAAGGTAACCGAAGGCAGTTTACCTGATTGCTGCGCCTCAGTTGCTGCCTGGGTCAGCAACTCTGTTAGTTTCTGCTTAACCGCTATTATCCCACTCACCCTATATCTGATACCCCAGAATTAACCTTCAAAATACAACTAACTATAGCACGAATGGTAGCGCATACTCAAATAGGGACAGCTTAACCGGTATCAACTAAAATAAGAAAAATGATGCCGTATCATTTAGTCGGTGGATTTGAAAAAGGAGAGACCCCGCAGAACCCGTGGATGGCTTCAGCCGGGATTCAATCGACTAATAGTTAACAGTAACTCGAGCTTTGGAGTTGTTGACACTCCGAGAGGGTGGTTGTAGACTATTCGTGGTATTAGGCTTTACTTCAGAAGGGAGGCGAATGAGCTCTTTAAGTCAAACCGATCCAGAAATTAGTCACACTCTGTATATGGAGGCGAAGCGGCAAAAGGAAACGATAAATCTTATCGCCTCAGAGAACTATGCCAGTAAGGCGGTGCTTGAAGCTCAAGGTTCATTTCTGACCAGCAAATATGCTGAAGGTTATCCTAAACAGCGCTACTACGGTGGGTGCGAAAATATGGATATAGTGGAGGATTTAGCTATCCAGCGGGCTAAAGAGTTGTTTCATACTGAGCATGCTAATGTCCAGCCCCACAGTGGGGCTCAGGCTAACATGGCAGCATATTACGCCTTGCTGGAGTATGGTGACACTGTTATGGGCATGAGCCTAACTCACGGTGGTCATCTTACTCATGGCGATAGGGTAAGCTTCTCAGGTAAATCATATAATTTCATACCCTACGGTGTTAATCGGGAGACAGAAAGGATTGATTACCAAGAGGTAGAGAGGCTTGCCTTGAAGCATAAGCCCAAGTTGATTGTAGCCGGAGCCAGTGCCTACTCCAGGATTATTGATTTTGAGCGATTTCGGCATATCGCCGACCTAGTAGGGGCAAGGCTCATGGTTGATATAGCACACATAGCTGGTATGGTAGCTGTAGGTCTGCACCCTACCCCTGTGCCCTATACTGACGTAGTGACCTCAACTACGCATAAGACGCTACGTGGTCCACGAGCTGGGTTCATTTTGTGCCGAAGGGAGCTAGCTTCCTTAATAGATGAGGCTGTTTTCCCCCGAATGCAGGGGGGACCCCTGATGCACGTCATTGCAGCTAAAGCGGTGGCTTTTTATGAAGCGATGCAGCCCAGCTTCATCGAGTATCAACGGGCTACACTCGATAACGCACTTGTTCTAGCCAGTGAGCTACGACAATTAGGACTGCGCCTTGTATCAGGTGGAACCGATAACCACATGGTCTTAGTAGACCTGACTGAGATTGGGGTCACTGGCCTAGAGGCTGAGGAGTCTTTAGGAGCAACAGGCATTATTGTTAACCGAAATGCCATCCCTTTTGACTCTCGTCCACCCCTGATAACCAGTGGCATCAGACTAGGCACGCCAGCAGTAACTACGCGCCGCTTTGGCAGCCAGGAAATGAAGCACATTGCTTCACTAATTGTAAAAGTAATTACTAACATTGGTAATCAGGATATTCAAAATCAGGTGAGCCATGAGGTTAGCCAGATATGCCACCGCTTCCCGGTACCTGGCATCGATGACTGAGATTACTAAATAACCCTATCCCCTTCATCCCCCCCTTATTAAAGGGAAGGAGAAAGTAATTTCTTCAGGGGGCCTAGCCCTCTAAAACTGCTTTAACTTCTGCCCCAGGGAAGGAGAGTCAAAGAAAGGTAAAGCCTCTCTTGTACAACCAATTTTCCTCTTCTTTAAAGGGAGGATTAAAGGGTGAGGTAAGTAAACAATAGTGTTATAATGTATGTGATATGAGTTGAAGGCTATATTTAAACGGAGGTAATAGTTAATGGATGAGTTAAAGGTATTTACTGGTAATGCCCATCCTGCCCTAGCCCAGGCAGTTACTGAATATCTGGGTGTACCTTTAGGCGGGTGCGAGGTCTCTGAGTTCAGTAATGAGAATATCTTTGTTCGTATTCTGGAAAATGTCCGCCAGCGAGATACCTTTGTTATTCAGCCTATATGCCGCCCGGTTAATAAGAACCTGGTTGAGCTATTGATTATGCTTGACGCATTGAAGAGAGCGTCGGCTGGTCGTATTACCGCTGTAATTCCTTATTATGGCTACGGTCGCACTGACAAGAAGGACCAACCCCGGGTGCCGATAACTGCCAGGCTGGTAGCTGACCTGCTAACTGTGGCTGGGGCTAATCGAGTGCTGACCGTGGATTTACATGCAGCGCAGATTCAGGGTTTTTTTAATATACCCATCGATGAACTGACAGCGCTTTATATATTGAGCCATTATTTCAAGGAGAAAGTCTTTGATGACCTGGTTGTAGTTGCCACTGATATCGGCATTTCCAAGCGGGCGCGAGACCTAGCAACTAGGCTTGATACCCCACTGGCTATTATAGAAAAGAGACGGGTAGGTAATAATGACCAGGCTGAGACGCTAAATGTGATTGGTGAGGTGGAAGGCAGGGTGGCTCTCACTGTAGATGATGAGATAGACACCGCTGGTTCCCTGTTGAATGTTATTTCTGCTCTGGAAAAGCGTGGAGTTGAGGGGATATATGTCTGTTGTACACACCCGATATTCTCCGGCCCGGCTGTCCAGAGGATAGCCTCGTGCTCAGTAAAAGAGGTGGTAGTTACCGATACCGTTCCTGTCGCCGATGACAAAAAGCTAGACAAGATTACTGTTTTGCCGATAGCCCCACTACTGGGTGAAGCCATCCACCGTATTCATACCGGACAGTCCGTAGGAGCTCTATTTGAATAAGGGTGAAAAATTGGTAGAAGTATATACGGCAGCAAGTGAGGCGGAGGCTCAGGTTATTAAGGGCTTGCTTGAGAGCTATGGAATACCCTGCCTCCTGAAATCATACGCGGCACCTTCAGTGCATATGTTTACGGTTGATGGTATGGGTGAGGTTAAAATCATGACCCGGGAGTCAATGGCAGAGGAGGCCAAGAGACTAGTTAAGGGCAAAGAATATGTTTAAGTGGCTAGGCGGATTTACTGATTCAAACGAGAGAGAGCTAAAGCGGTTGCAGCCGATAGTAGACAGGATAAACGAGCTGGAGCCTGATTTTGAGCGACTCAGTGATGATGAGCTTCGGGCTAAGACTGACGAGTTTAGGGCTCGGCTTAAAGCCGGTAGTTCACTGGATGAGCTTCTCCCTGAGGCATTTGCCGTTGTTCGTGAAGCGGCTAAGCGGACTATAGGTCAGCGCCACTTTGATGTACAGTTGATGGGGGGTATTGTCCTTCACCAGGGTAAAATTGCTGAGATGAAAACCGGTGAGGGCAAAACCCTGGCGGCTACCCTCTCCCTCTACCTGAACTCACTAACCGGTCAGGGCTGTCACCTGGTTACGGTCAATGACTACCTGGCTAAGCGAGACCCTCACTGGATGGGACCTGTCTATCACGCCCTGGGGGTAAGCGTAGCCTGTGTCTATGCTCAGACCCCGGATAACCCAGCCCCCTCCTTTATCTATGACCCTGGCTTTGAGTCTGAAGATAAGCGGTGGAGCTCTCTCCGCCCCATCTCCCGCCGCCAAGCCTATGAAGCTGATATTACCTATGGCACCAATAATGAGTTCGGCTTTGACTATCTGAGGGACAATATGGTTATAGACCTATCCCGGTGTGTGCAGCGTTCATTAAACTACGCCATCGTCGATGAGGTAGATAACCTCCTTATTGATGAGGCACGCACTCCGCTCATTATCAGTGCTCCTGATGTAGAGGCAGCGCAGAGATATCAAACATTTGCCAAGCTTGTCCCTAACCTCCATCGGGAAGCGGATTATACAGTAGATGAAAAACGACGCACGGTAAGTTTGACCGATGGTGGCATTGCCAATATGGAAAGGATGCTGAAGAGGGAGGGTGTGTTAAAGTCAGCCAATCTCTATGACCCGGCAAATTACGCCCTCACCCGATACCTGGAGAGTGCCCTTAAAGCCAATGTGCTGTATAGGAAAGACCGCGACTATGTGGTCAAGGATGGGCAGGTTATTATTGTTGATGAGTTTACCGGGCGGCTGATGTTTGGTCGCCGCTATTCGGAGGGGCTGCATCAGGCAATAGAAGCCAAGGAGCGTGTCAAGGTTCAACGGGAGAGCATCACCTATGCCACCATTACCTTTCAGAACTACTTTCGAATGTATGACAAACTGGCTGGGATGACAGGCACTGCCCTCACCGAGGCTGAGGAGTTTCACAAGATATATAAACTTGAGGTGATGGTTATTCCTACCAATAAGCCGATGATTCGTGAGGATTTTACCGACCAGATTTACAAGGATGAGGAGGCTAAATTCAAGGCGGTGGTGCGCGAGATTGAGCAACTTCATAAACAGGGACGCCCGGTGCTAATCGGCACCGTGTCTATCGAGAAGTCGGAATACCTGAGCGACCTGTTAAAGAGGAAAGGTGTCCCATATGAGGTGCTTAATGCCAAGTATCATGAGAAGGAGGCTGGTATCATCGCCCAGGCAGGGCAGCCGGGGGCGGTAACGGTTGCCACCAATATGGCCGGGCGCGGCGTTGATATTGTGCTCGGTGGAAAAGAACCTTCTAATGGAGATGAAAAGGAGTGGCAGGAATGGCAGGAGAAGCACAATCAGATTGTTGGACTTGGTGGGTTTCATGTTATCGGCACCGAGCGCCATGAAGCCAGGCGAATTGATAACCAGCTCAGGGGCAGGTCTGGACGGCAGGGTGACCCGGGAAGCTCCAGATTTTATGTGTCTTTAGCCGATGATGTTGTCCGCCACTTTGGTGGCGACCGAATCAAGGGCTTTATGGAGTGGGCTGGCATGGATGAAGATACCCCTATTGAGAATAAGCTGATTAACCGCTCTATTGAAAACGCCCAGGTTAAAGTGGAGGGCTACCACTTTGATATACGTAAGCACCTGGTAGATTACGACGATGTGGTGAACAAGCACCGTGAGATTATCTACGAGGAGCGAAGGAAGATATTAAGCGGTGCTGACCTTAAGGCAAACATCCTGTCAATGATTCAGGAAGAAATACAAGGTATGGTGGCAGCTCATCTTGCCGATGAGCGTGGTTATGACTGGGACCTGGACGGCTTAATTGCTGATGTTTCCACCGTCTTCCCCTTACCGCCACAAATCAACCCTGATGCCCTTTCCCAGATGAAACCGAAGCAGATAGAGGAAAAGCTTATTGAGCTGACACAAGCCCTATATGAACAACGGGAGAAGGAGCTGAGCTCAGACAATATGAGGGTGCTGGAGAGGCTGGTAATGCTGCGCACCATAGACAACCTGTGGGTAGAGCACCTGACAATGATGGAGAATATGCGCCAGGGAATAGGGCTTCAAGCTGTGGCTCAGCGAGACCCACTGGTAGCCTATAAGCGGGAGGGGCAAAATATGTTCCAGAACCTCCTGTCCACCATTCAGCATGATGTGGTTCACACCATATATCATGTCAATATTGTCAAGAAAGAAGCGGCTCCAAAACCTCCGATGACAGCTCAGATTGCCGGGCATAGAGATGAAAAGGTTAGTAAGCGGCAGAAGGTTAGTGGTAAAAAAGTTGGACGCAATGACCCCTGCCCCTGCGGCAGTGGCAAGAAATATAAACACTGCTGTGGAAGGTGAGAGGCGAAATTTAAATGCAACTGAAAACAAGCACAGCAATGAACAATAAATTGTATTTCCAAGCGGAGGAAATAGCCATCTGCAATGATGATATTTTGACTACCAACATGGTAGAAAATGGCAGTATTGACCTAATTGTTACTTCACCCCCATATAATGTAAACATTAAATACAATTCACATTATGATGAGATGCTCTATAAGGATTACTTGAATTTTGCAAGAGAGTGGTTAAGTAAATGCTATGAGTTGATAAAAGATGATGGTAGATTTTGCTTGAATATACCATTGGATAAGAACAAAGGCGGGCAACAAAGTGTTTGTGCCGATTTAACAACAATTGCTAAACAAACTGGCTGGAAATATCATTCTACAATAATTTGGAATGAGCAAAACATTTCACGGCGAACTGCTTGGGGTTCGTGGCTTAGTGCTTCTGCACCCTACGTTATTGCCCCAGTTGAGGTGATAATCATTCTTTATAAGAAGCAATGGAAGAAGGAAAGTGGAAGTAGAATATCGGATATTAATAAAGCTGAGTTCCAAGGATGGACAAATGGTGTGTGGAATTTTAGTGGTGAAAGTAAAAGAAAAGTTGGACACCCTGCTCCCTTTCCCGTTGAATTGCCAAAAAGGTGCATAAAATTATTTAGCTTCGTTGGGGATACCGTACTCGACCCATTTCTTGGAAGTGGAAGCACCTTAGTTGCTTGTTTACAGACAGGACGAAAGGGGATAGGCATCGAAATCGACCAAGGTTATTGTGAGATTGCCAAACGAAGAGTAATAAAAGAGGGGAAGATATATCAATCTAGGTTAGGAAATATGTAGGAGATGTCATGCCTGAGAAATCTATAAGCAAGTTAGTCCTAGAATATTTTGAGATGCACCAAAACGAAGACTTGAAACATGGACCAGTCGTTGACTGGGTTGAGAAAGAATACATTAGGTTAGGTGGGACAAAACCTAGAGACCCTTGGAGAGCCATACGAAAGTTACATCAGGAAGGCAAATTAATAAAGATTAGCAAAGGAATATATAGATATGACCCAAGTCGTGTTCAAGAAAGGGAATTACCCGACTTTCCGCGTGAAATAAAAGAGGAGATATTTAGAAAAGATAATTATCAATGTGTGGTCTGTGGTAGAGGCAGAAAAGACGGGGTTGAAATATGTGCTGACCATATAAAACCTAAGGACTTGGGTGGAAGTAATACAGCCGACAATGGGCAAACTTTGTGTGCTGAACATAACCTGCTAAAAAAGAATTACTCTCAGACAGAGGCAGGTAAGAGATATTTCATCAAGACTTATGAAAATGCTGTAGCTATTGGTGATGATAGAATGATTAAATTCTGTAGAGAAGTCTTTGATGTTTATGATAAACATGGCATAAATGGACACATACCAAGACCAAATGGAAGATAGTATTTGAGTAAATCTACGGAGGCAAAACATGCTTGACCGAGCAGTAGTTGAGGAGTTTTTGGATTGGGTAAGAGGGAAAATTAAAGGCGGTGAACAATAAGGAGATTGCCAAGGTATTTGCTGATATTGCCGACCTCCTGGAGCTTAAGCAGGAGAACCCGTTTAAGATAAGGGCTTACCAGAAGGCGGTTCGCTCCCTTGAGCACCTGCCAGTGGAGGTGGAGCAACTGGTGGCTGAGGACAGGTTAAGGGAAGTCCCCGGGGTGGGGGAGGCTATTACCAAGAAGATTACTGAACTGGTAACCACCGGCAAGCTTGACTATTACGAGAAGCTCAAGGCTGAGTTCCCCCAGGGGATTAGCGCTCTGCTTGATGTGCCCGGCGTTGGACCCAAGACGGCTATGCTGCTTTCCCACGAACTAGACATAAAGTCAGCGGATGAGCTGGAGGCAGCTATTGTTGGTGGTGGAGTAGCCAGGTTATATCGTATGGGGAATAAGACGGCAGAGAATATCCTGCATCAGATTCAGGCAATGAGACGAAAAGACCAGCGTATTCCAATCGGTGAGGCATTACCAATAGTGGATGAAATTTCATCTGGACTCAGTCAGCTGCCCGGACTGAAAAATCTGGCTCCGGCAGGGAGCCTGCGCCGTTTCCGGGAAACGGTGGGTGATATTGACCTTATGGGGACGGCTGATAATGCTACGGAAGCAATTCAGACCTTTGTCGGCTTGCCTCTGGTCAGAGAGGTCTTAGCCAGTGGCACGACTAAGGCGAGCGTGGTTGTTTCTGGCGGGCTTCAGGTTGACTTCAGGGTAGTGGAGCATGACTCTTTTGGCTCTACACTCCAGTATTTCACCGGCAGTAAGCAGCACAATATTAACCTCAGGGAGCGGGCACACCGGAAGGGACTAAAATTAAGCGAGTATGGTATCACCAACCTAGCGACTGAAGAACTGGAGAAGTTTACCACCGAGGAGGCTTTCTATCAGCGGCAGGGGCTGGAGTTCATACCGCCCGAGTTACGAGAGGGTCAGCAGGAGGTAGAGAGGGCAGAGCAAGGCATCATACCCAGGCTGGTTGGGCTGTCCGATATAAAGGGTGACCTTCATGTTCACACTAACTGGAGTGATGGGCGTGATACCATCGAGGCAATGGTTCTGGCTGCCAGAGAGCTTGGCTACCAGTACCTGGGAATAGCTGACCATTCGAGTGGGCGCGGCATTGCCCACGGGCTGGATACGGAGCGACTGAGACAACAAATGCTGGAGATTAAGGAGCTTAACCGCAGAATTAGTGGTATTCATATCTTCTGCGGGATGGAGGTAGATATTCGTGCCGATGGCAACCTGGATATGCCCGACGAACTTCTGGCAGAACTGGACATTGTCACAGTTGCGGTGCATTCCAGCTTTAATCAGAGCCAGGGGCAAATGACACAGCGGATAACAGGGGCTATGGAAAATCCTAACGTAGATGTGCTGGCTCATCCTACATGTCGTCTGCTACCGGGTAGAGAGCCGGTGGCGGTAGATATGGAGGCTATCTTTCAGGCTGCGGCCAGAACTAATACTGCGCTGGAAATCAACGCTATGCCCAGTCGGCTGGACCTTAAAGATATTCATGCCTATCGAGCGAGAGAGCTAGGAGTAAAGCTGGTAATTAATACCGATGCCCACTCAACTGAGCACCTAGAATTTATGCGCTTCGGAGTGGGGGTAGCCAGGCGGGGCTGGTGCCAAGCGCAGGATATAACGAATACCAGACCGTTCGACGAGATAATGACCTATTTGCATCACTCAGTCTAGGTGATAGCTATTTGATATTATGGAGGTGCTGTGGGAGACGATAGTTCCCTGAAAAAGAATAGTGTTGCCTTGTTTGACTTTGACGGCACATTGCTTGATGGGCATATTTGGGAGGCTGTAATGAGATATAGTGCCAGGCATCGTTATAAATTTCCCTCAGCATTGAGCTATATGGTCAAGCATATTCCCTCATACTTGCTGAATAAATGTAGACTGGTTAGTGACGAAGCGGTTTTTACCCACTGGGGGGGGGACTTGGCTTTTATCGTGGGGGGTCTTAAAAGTGAGGAGGCTTCCAGTCTTTTTAGATGGCTGGCTGAGGACCAGGTGCTTAACCGGTTGCGCCCTGACATGATTGAAATCTTGCACCATCATCAGAGCCAAGGGCGGACTGTAGTGCTGCTATCAGGCGCATTCCACGAGCTGCTGGAGGTAGTGGGACAGAGGTTGGGGATACTCCATGCGGTGGGAACAAGGCTAGAGATGCTGGACGGGCAATATACCGGGGCAATTATTAGTCCTGTCTGCTTTGGTATTAACAAAGTTAGTTTGTTTAAGGAGTATATTAACTCTATTCGGTTGGAAATAGACTTCAACAGCAGTTTTGCTTATGCTGATAGTATAGTTGATACCCCGATGCTGGAGATGGTAGGTAATCCGGTGGCAGTGTACCCTGACAGGAAGTTACGCCGTCTTGCTTTGCAACGGGGGTGGCAGCTAATTGAGAAGTAGCAGGTAACTACAGGGGTCTAGGATGTCAGATATGAATAACCAGTTACAATCTTCTCAGTCCACTCCAACAGAAGATAATGAGGCAATAAGTCATTTAAAGCAGACTATTGCTGGTGGTAAGCACTGGTATATTGCTCTGCTTGAGGCTATTGGGTTATGGAATAAGGCTGAGGAAGCTCATAACGGGTGTATTTACCACTATCTTATTGCTGGCGAAGCCTTTGACTGGCAGCTTCTGGCTGAGCGCCTGTGTGAGGTAGTAGATGGTCTACTGCCTGATGATGAGAAGACAGCCTTCCTTTTCTACGGCAAGCCACCGCTTAACCTGACCAGGAATAAATTCAAGGAGCTTATTGGCGATAGCAAGTATCACCAATATCTCAATTACTTTTATGGTATCACTGTAGAAGAGGCTTTAATTCTGGCAGTGCAAGAGGAGGTACGCAAGGAGAGGCGGGCTTTGGGCTACAATAATGAGCATCATACCGATAACGAGGTTTACCAGCGAATATATGGGGTGACTAAAGCAGCGCTGCTTAAGCGCTTTAGGAAGGAAAAAGGCTATCCTCAGGCCAGGTCTATCAACCTTGCCGAACTAAAGGAGTTTACCTACTGGCTGTTTAAGTATCGACTAAGACAGTGTGACAAGTCAAAGGTTGCCAGTGATACCAAGAAAGCGCTGGAGTGGTTGAATAACAACAACGGTCTTTCTAAAGGGCAGGTCACGGCTCAAGTTGCCCCCAAAAACCACCTCACCACTTTTCCTGAGCCAACCTTGCCGTAAGCCAGGTTCGCAGTGGTTCATCTAAAACACCAAGTCTAGACTCTATCCACCGAATGTCGCCACTTAAAAGGGCTGCCTTCTCCTCAGAAGTTAGGTCATAGCCTTTAAACACCTGGTCAGGGTTCTCAGCTAATCTTGATAAGAAATTGCTATCATCCCTGGCTTTACTTAATAGAGATAATAGGGCTTTGCTTCCTGTATCGAGAGCAGCCGGGTTCTGAAGCTTGGCTTGAATTATTTCATCTAGCTGTTGGCGAACCAGCTCCTCTAGCTGTGTCCGACGAAAGCCAAGGAAAAGTCCTCTTGCCCAGGGTCTTGCCATAGCTGCTTCAATAGCCCGTTCACGGCGCAAATAAGTCAGCCAATAGACAGCACCGACAAATATACCACCGCCAATAATATTACCTATAGTCACTGGAAGCAGATTACCAAAGAGCCCTGCCCAAGTAAGGTTGGCTACACCGCCAGCCGTCACCCCAGCCGCTTCAAGGACAGCCGGTTGGCCGGCTAATAATACTCCCATGGGGATAAAGTACATATTGGCAACACTGTGCTCAAAGCCAGCAGCAACAAAGGCAGTGATAGGGAAGATAATGGCCAGTATTTTACCACTGGTAGTACGAGCGCTGAAGCATAACCAGACAGAAAGGCAGACCAGAAGGTTACACAAGATACCCCGAGTCAGGGCTGAACCAAAGGTTAGGTTTACCTTACTATTAGCAATAAGTAGAGCATTAGCTCCCACCCCATAACCACTAAATGCCCACTGGTACGTAGCAAACATCAATCCGACTAATATTAAAGAGCCAGCAAAGTTAGCGAAATAAACTATTCCCCAGTTTCGGAGCAAACGAACCAGGCTGGTTCGACCGCTCATCCAGCTCATCACAATCAAGGAATTCCCGGTGAAAAGCTCGGCTCCAGCCACAACCACCAGAATTAGTCCTAGACAGAAGACCAGTCCGCCTAACAGCTTAGTGAGCCCAAAGCCCAGACCTGTGCCCGTAGTAACTACGGTATAAAACATTGCCCCTAGACCGATAAAGGCTCCAGCTAAAATGCCCAATAGTACCGTGCTTAAGGTATTGAGATTTCCCTTGGTTACCCCTACCGCTTCTGCCTTCCGTGCTACTTCAGGCGGCGGGTGGTCGTCAGTAGTGATTGCCTTTCCTATTCTGTCGGCTACCGCCTCTAATCGAGTCGCCGTCTCAACCGCCTCCTGGCGAACTATTGACGCCTGCTCAAGTAAATTAAGCTTGGTTTTGCGGCCTCTACCATCCCCGTTAGAGACTACTGGCTCATCCTCCTTTTTTCTCCTGTATGCCATTTCAATCCTCCACAGCAAGAAGGTTTAATTAGTATAAGTGGCTATATTCACCACTTTTCCTGGCCCAGCCGGCACCACAGCCAGGTTGCATGCCGCTGGTCCAGCTTACCAAGCCAGCTTTCAATCTTCTTTATGTCACCGCTGACCAGTGCTGCTACTTCCTCTTGAGTTAAGGTGAAGTACTCACTGAGTGCCTCGCCGGGGTTATCAGCAAGCCGGGCTAGGAACTCACTATCGTCAGCGGCTCTAGCCAGCACTGCCAGGATTGACTCTCTCCCCTCTGGTTTTCCCACAGGGGTGACAAGCTTTGCCTTTTCAATCGTCTCTTGCATCGCTATCGTACCTCCTCCTTCACATTCCAGTTACATATTACTACCTGGCAGGCAATACTACACCGTTCTAATGCCCTACTTTTATGTACCAAAGGTCTATATTAAGATATGCCCCAAAGCTCTATATCCTAAGGGCTAAGGAAAAGTTGAGATTCTTTACCAAATACCCTAGAATTGATTTGGTAACGGCTACCCCTTAATAAATAATAAAGAAGGAAAGTGATGGCAAAGATCAGGATTCTAATCGCTGATGACCATGCTGTATTACGAGAAGGAATGCGAAACCTGCTAGAACGGGAGAAGGATTTAGAGGTAGTCGGAGAAGCCAGCGATGGTGAAGAGGCGGTTAGGTTAGGAACCGAGCTAAAGCCAGATGTGGTATTAATGGATATAGTTATGCCCAAACTTAGCGGTACCGAGGCTACCAAGTTAATCAAGCAAGCAAGTCCCACTACCTCCGTGATTACACTAACTGCCTATAGCGATATCCACTACATCCTTGGACTTCTGGAGGCTGGAGCCTGTAGCTACCTGCTAAAAAGCGCACGCAGCAGTGAGATTGTAGGAGCAATTCGCGCTGTGCAATCCGGTGAATCTGTACTCGACCCGGTGGTAACCCATAAGCTTTTGGAGCGAGTAGTAAGTCAAGCCAAGGAAAGCAGTGAAGGTGAAGCAAGGGAGAAACTTAGCCAGCGGCAGGTTGAGATACTGAGATTAGCCGCCAGAGGGATGAGCAACAAGGATATTGCCCAAGCGCTCTTTCTTAGTGTGCGCACAGTAAAAGCCCACTTGACTAATATCTTTAACAAAATGGGGGTTGGCAGCCGCACCGATGCCATAATCAAAGGATTAAGGGAAGGCTACATCGCCCTTGATGACATCCCCTTAGAGAAAGCTGATAAATGATGAAAAAGGGGTTTGAGCTAACCGAGCAAAACTATCGATACATGTTTGAGAATGCCAGTGATGCTATGTGGGTTCATGATATGAAGGGTAATACTTTGGATGCAAACAAGGCATTCGGAAAACTTACCGGTTATAGCCGGGAGGAATTCCTTGGCATGAATGTTATGAGATTTCTTGTCAGTGGGGAATCCGTGGATGTAGCTAGGGAGGTTCGGCGCAGATTGCTGGGCGGGGAGGATATTGAGCAGCCCTATGAGCAGCGATACATCAGGAAGGATGGGACGGCAGGGATAATGAGAATGGCCTCCAGTCCACTTATCGTCGATGGAGAGGTAAGAGGCTTTCAACATGTCGCCAGAGATGTAACTGAGGAAAGTCAACTGCGAGAGAACACGCGTTTCTATATTCAGCAGTGCACTAGAGCACAAGAGGAGGAGAGAAAACGCATTGCCCGACAGTTACATGACGAATCATCCCCACCCCTGCTCCTTCTCATCCAACGCTTAGACAGAGTTACCTCAAGCACTAAACCAAAGTTATCTAAGCCGCTTATGGAGAGTCTGGAAGACCTGCGTAGCCAAGCCATTGAGGCACTAGAAGGTTTGCGGCGCTGTGCACAGGACTTAAGACCACGCATCTTAGATGACTTGGGGTTGATACCAGCGCTGGAGTGGATGGCAGAAGACCTGGTAAGGAACTACGGGATTAATGCTCAGGTTAAGGTGATAGGTAACGAGCGGAGCTTGCCGACTGAGGTGCAACTACTGCTATTCCGCATCGCTCAAGAAGCACTAAGCAATATCAGAAGACACGCAAAAGCATCAAGAGCCTGGTTTACAATGGAGTTTGGTAATGGCAAGACCGTTTTAACTATTAAAGACAACGGCAAGGGCTTTGAGCTACCACAAAGGATGGGAGACCTGGCCAGCGTTGGTAAGCTTGGCCTAGCTGGAATGCAGGAGCGAGCTCAGCTTATCGGGGGCAATCTAGAACTACAATCAGAGCCAGGCAAAGGGACAACTATAACCGTTGAGGTTCCGATTTAGAATAATCTGGGAACTTGCGCCCAAAAAAGGAAGCTTAAACCCGCAGTTCCCGACCTATTTGGAGTCAAACTTGAAGCTTAACAAGTTGCTCTTTTAGTCTTTCCAACCTGGCTTTATTTTCTATGAGCTTGTGACGCTCTTTATCAACAACCGCTATCGGTGCCTTGGTGAGAAAGGCTTTGTCACTTAGTCTAGCTTCGAGGCGAGCCACTTCAGCCTGCCTTTGTTCGATTTCTTTCTGTAATCGTTTCCTCTCAGCTTCAAGGTCAAACATATCTTTTAAGGGTATGCTTACTTTAACTCCTCGTTGGAGGATTAATCCTAGTGTCATAGCATCTCCCCAAACTGGGCTTTTCCCACTACTATCACCGAAGTCAATCGAATCTACCTTAGCTAAGGTCTGAATGGTTTTAGTATGAGAACTTATAGCTGAGAGTAGGTCGCCGGCATCAATTTGTGCCGGTATCTGTTTGTTACTTTCTACCTTAAATTCTCTGCGTATTTCGCGGATGGAGCTTATTATTTCTATTACAGAATTCATGGCTAGCTCTGATTCTGAGTCAATATCTGCCTCTATGGCTTTTGGGTAAGGCGCTACCATTATAGATTCACTTGCCTGCCAGTCCGAAGGTAAGCGGCTTTTCAGGTTTTGCCACAGCTCCTCAGTGACAAAAGGCATATAAGGGTGAAGTAGACGGAACGAGGTCTCCAGCACATACACCAAAATTGGGATAGGTGATATTACGCCCTTTCTTGAACGGAGGCGAATCTTAGCTATCTCAACATACCAGTCGCAGAACTCACCCCACAGGAAATCATGGATTTGTCTTTGGGCTTCACCAAACTGGAATTCCTCCATCAGATTGGTTACCGTGAATATAGTGCGGCTAAGTCGGGATAGAATCCAGCGGTCTTCTATCGGAAGTAGATTCTGCTGTATTTTCAGCTCGGTGCCATTTTGCTCAATGCTTCTAACTACAAACCGGGTGGCATTCCACAGCTTGTTGGCAAAGTTGCGTCCAGCTTCCAACCTGGATGAGGTTAACCTGATATCATTTCCCGGCGATGTGCCGGTTGACAGGGCAAAACGCAGGGCATCAGTGCCATATCGCTCCAGCGTGTCAATAGGATTAAGCACATTGCCTTTAACCTTACTCATCTTTTCCCCCTTGTCATCACGTATCAAACCATGGAGGTAAACAGTGTGGAAGGGGATGTCACCGATGTCCTCCAGACCCATCATAATCATCCTGGCTACCCAGAAGAAGAGGATGTCATAGCCAGTTTCCATTACCGCGGTTGGGTAGAAGTAACGCAGGCTCTCGGTATCATCAGGCCAGCCCAGGGTAGAGTGAGTCCATAGTGCCGAGCTAAACCAGGTATCCAGAACATCCGGGTCTTGCGCTATGTTGGTTGAGCCGCAGTGGCAGCAAGATTTTACTTCATCAACAGATACTATCTGCTCACCACAATCGTGGCAATACCATACTGGGATTCGGTGCCCCCACCATAGCTGGCGACTGATGCACCAGTCACGAATGTTCTCCATCCAGTTGAGATAGACCCTAGTAAAGCGCTTGGGAATAATGGTAATCCGCCCGTCGAGGACAGCTTTGATAGCCGGTTGAGCCAGGGGCTGGGTATTAATAAACCATTGCTTACTGGCCATTGGCTCGATTACAATCTGGCAACGGTCACAGTGCCCCACTGAATGAACATAAGGCTCGACCTTTACCAGAAGCCCATCTTTCTCCAGGTCGAATAGTATAGCCTCACGACAGGAGAATCGGTCGAGTCCGGCGTAGGGTCCAGCGTTTTCATTCATAGTGGCATCAGGGTTTAGTATGTTTACTAGAGGCAACTTCTGCCGCTGAGCCACCTCAAAGTCCACCGGGTCGTGAGCCGGGGTAATTTTAACTACTCCAGTGCCAAAGCCAGGGTCAACCGCCTCATCAGCCACAATAGGTATTGCCCTGTTTACTGCGGGAAGGATAGCCTTCTTACCTATCATCGCCTTGTATCGCTCATCCTGTGGGTTAACGGCTACAGCAGTATCACCGAGTATGGTTTCAGGTCGAGTGGTGGCTACAGTAATAAACCTCTGACTGTCTTCAACCAGAGGGTAGCGGACATGGTATAGATGTCCAGACACTTCTTTATGGTTTACCTCCAGGTCGGAGAGGGCAGTAGCGCAACGAGGGCACCAGTTAATAATCCGTTCACCCCTGTAGATTAGCCCCCTGTTATACAGCCGGACAAAGGCGGTACGCACTGCCCGGCTCGGTCCCTCATCCAGAGTAAAAACCTCCCGGCTCCAGTCACAGGAAACACCAAGTCTCTGGTGCTGCTCAGCAATAGTCCGACGGCATTTTTCTGCCCATTGTTTCATTCTATCTATGAATTTGTCTCTGCCCAACTGATGTCGGCTTAGCCCTTCTTCAGCCAGTAGTTGCTCCACAACCACCTGGGCGGCGATGCCAGCATGGTCAACACCGGGAAGCCACAATGTTGGGTCGCCCTTCATCCGATGCCACCGGGTCATGATATCTTCCAGAGTAGCGGTTAAGGCATGCCCGATGTGAAGTTCGCCGGTGACATTTGGCGGTGGCATAATGATGACAAAAGGCTCCTTTCCCGGGTCTATCTTGGGCTTGAAGTAGCCCTTCTCCAGCCAGAACTTATACCACTTTTGCTCAACCCTGCCCGGCTCATAGGCTTTGGGCATCTCGTATTGAATACTCACTGTTTCCGTCATCTTTACCTTTCTACCATAAAATAGCGATTGAAATGCAACTTGGCTTTGCCACCTTACACGTCATTGCGAGGAGCGTAGCGACGAAGCAATCTCTAAAAAGGGATTGCTTCGCTTCGCTCGCAATGACAAGGAAACTCCACTTAGTCTTCACCCAAGATCTCAACTTTTAAAGTTAATCGCTCATTTTTTTCTAAACTATTTGTTGAACCTCACCCCCTTAATTCCCCCTTCTAAGGAGGGGAATAGAGTTTTTTAAGAGGGGGCAAAACCCCCTCTTACCTCTAACTCCCTCTTCCTTGAGAAAGGGATTAAGGGGATGGTAAAAGCCCCACCACCCTATCCAGTATCCTATCAGCCACCTCTCGTTTGCTCATCAGGGGCAGGCTTTCTACATTGCCAGTTCGGTCAATGAGGGTTACTTTATTGGTGTCAACACCGAAGCCGCTATCGGCATCGGTAATATCGTTAGCCACGATAAGGTCGAGTTGCTTCTTTTGTAGCTTCTGCCTGGCATTGGCTACTATATCCTCGCTTTCGGCAGCAAACCCGACCTTAAGGAAGTTACCTTTTACTTCAGTCAAAATATCCGGAGTCCTGATTAACTCCAGAGTAAGGGTAGGGCTTTCCTTTTTAATCTTAGCCTTGGCTGCACTCTTCGGCTGATAGTCAGCGATAGCCGCCGCCATAATCAGGGCATCAGCCTGGGCAGTAGCTTTGGCTACTGCCTCCCTCATTTCAATTGTGGTTCTTACCTGGACAGTTTCAATGCCTATTGGTTCTGGTAAGGACGTAGGGGCAGTAATTAGCGACACCGTTGCTCCTCTATCCCTGGCTGCCTCAGCCAGAGCATACCCCATTTTACCTGAGGAGCGATTGCCAATGTGGCGGGCGGGGTCAATAGGTTCCTGGGTACCACCGGCGGTAACCACGATGCGTTTACCTGTCAGGTCACCACTTCTGCCTACTACCTGCTGAATAGTGCCCATAATCTTCTCAACTTCAGCCAGACGCCCCAGGCCCATTTTGCCTGAGGCTAAGCGACCATAGATGGGACCAACAATAATAAAGCCCCTGGCTTTAAGTTTAGTCAGGTTATCCTGGGTAATGGGGTTCTGGAACATATTAACATTCATTGCCGGCGCCACAATAACTGGTGCTTCAGTAGCCAGCACAGTGCAACACAGCATATTATCAGCAATACCACCGGCCAGTTTGGCGATGGTATTGGCAGTAGCCGGAGCAATAGCCACTACATCAGCTGCCTTAGCTAGTGATATATGTGGAGCGCCGTAGTCAGAGACCGACTCAAACAAGTCGGTTATTACCGGTCTTTTGGTAATGTTGCGGAAGGTCAGCGGAGTTACCAGTTTGGTCGCCGATTCGGTCATAATTACCTCAACCTTGGCTCCAGCCTGGGTTAGTTTGCTGGCCAGGTCTACCGCCTTATAGACAGCTATACCTCCGGTTATACCTAGAACTATAGTTTTGTTGGCTAGCATTATTAACCTCCTTATAAGAGGTGTTAGGCTTTGTTCATCAGGTAGATGAGTCTTAATCCTATCAGGGTCAAATTAGGGTCTACTACATCAATTATTGGTGTTTCTTTAGCTATGAGCTCAGCGTAGCCTCCAGTAGCTACTACCTTGGCCTTTTCGCCTAATTCCTGCTGGATACGAGCCACTATACCTTCAATAAGCCCCACGTAGCCGAATATAATCCCTGATTGCATGGCAGCAATAGTACTGGTGCCAATAGCATGTTTGGGATGGATTAATTCCACCCGGGGTAACATTGCCGCTCGCATAAACAAAGCCTCGGCAGCGGTGCCCATGCCTGGGGCAATAGCTCCTCCCAGATAGTCACCTTCTTTAGATACAGTATCAAAGGTAGTAGCTGTCCCTAGGTCGGTGATGATTATTGGACCACCATAGAGGTGGTGGGCAGCGGCTGCGTTTACAATACGGTCAGGGCCAACCTCTCTAGGGTTGTCCATACGGATGCGCACCCCGGTCTTAATTCCAGAGCCTACCACCAGGGGTGAGATGTTAAAATACCGTTGGAATAGCTCATTAAAGGCAGCTATCAATGGCGGGACAACACAGCACAAGGCTACTTCTTTAATATCAGGTGTGTCTAGACTTTGGCGGTGAAGCAGGTTAAACAATAAGGCAGCATGCTCATCTGCCAAGCGGTGAATGTCAGTAGCTATTTGCCAGGTAGCACGAAGCTCCTCACCCTCAAAAACCCCCAGAGTAGTATCAGTATTGCCAACATCAACTACTAATAGCATTCATCCTTACCCCTAAATGTTTGATCAGCTTAGGTTTTTTCTTTTAGCTGCTTGATAACCATTGGCAGTGCTGGTAAAAGGTCAGTGGCAATCATACCAGCATCACCCAGCCTGTCTTTAACCATCTCGCCAGCTTCACCATGGAGATATACACCGAGGGCAGCAGCATCAAAAGGTGACAGCCTTTGTGCCACCAATCCAGCTATAGCACCAGCAAGGACGTCACCGGTTCCGGCAGATGCCAGCCCTGGATTAGCTATGGGACTAACCCGGCATTGACCGTCTGGTGCAGCAATAACGGTATAAGCCCCCTTCAGGACAACGGTTTTGTTCCACTCCACGGCTACACCTTTGGTAATGCCTGCCCTGTCTGATTGCACCTCATCCACTGACACTCCAGCTAGCCTTGCCATTTCACCAGGGTGTGGGGTAAGTATAGCATCGTTTTCTAACTGTTGCCACCAGTTCGGAACTTTAGCCAGGGTGTTAAGAGCATCAGCATCAAGAACTAGAACTGGCAGAGCTGACTTCGACCTAAGAAGCATATCACCAATGAATCTTACGGCAGATTGGCTCTGTCCCAGTCCACAGCCTAGAAGCAGGACATTGTAGTTGCTAATTTCCCGGTTTATGACCTTAACCGCCTCAGGGGAGACAATATAGGGAGGGGACTCGGGTAAGGGGAGATAGGTTACCTCGGTTAGTTTGGAGGCTAAAATATGCTGTAGACTGATAGCTGTCGCCAGTGTTACCAGTCCTGCCCCGACTCTTATGGCGCCGCTACAGGCCAAGTAGGCAGCACCAATATAGTGGATTGAGCCAGCAACTACAAGCACTCTACCAAAGGTTCCTTTATTAGCTTGGAGCGGGCGCTGGGGAAGAACTCCTCTTGCCCACTCACTGGTAATGAGCTCTGTAGTTCTCTGTTCTACCAGATTAGCGGGTATGCCAATATCGACTACGCTAAGTTTGCCTACCCTTTCTGCCCCCGGGAAATTAAATAAGCCCGGCTTGGGAAAGCCGAGGGTAATAGTATTATCACAATAAAAGCAGGCAGTATCCACAGCTCCGGTATCGGCATTAAGCCCCGAGGGTAAATCCAGAGCAATAAAGCGAATGCCTGGTTGTTTCTGCGTGGCTCTTTTCACCCTATCTAATGTTTGCAGAAAGATGCCGCTAAGAGGGCGGATTTTGCCAGTGCCAAATAGAGCATCAATAACAGCATTAGCCGATAACAGCAACTCATCAAACTTGTCCAGGTTTTCATATGAACTTGCTTCAATACAGCTTATCCCGCGTTTATTAACCAGCTCAAGGTTCTGGTCATTTTGAGGTCTCTGACCACAAAGATACAGGGTAACCTTTGCCCCCCAGTCGTGAAGATGGCGAGCAGCGACTAATCCATCGCCACCATTGTTACCCGGCCCAATTAGGATTAGGATGTGTTGTTTTTTGATAGTGCCCAGGATTTTCTTGACCTCTTCAGCTACGGCTTTCCCCGCATTTTCCATAAGCACATCTGCAGGCAGGTCAATCTTGGCGCACTCCTGTTCTACCTGGCGCATTTGGTTAGTGGTTAAAATCTTCATGGTAAAATACTCAAGCTTTTAATTTGAAGTGTAGCAATAACCTGGACTACGGTCAACTTTTGACAAGATTCTTTAGCTTTTCGGTCATCGCCTGCCAGTGTGTTCCCTTCCAGTAAATTCGGTGGCAGGCAGGGCACTCCATATACTGGTCTTGGGTCTGAAAAACATAGGGCGGCACCAGGTCCTCTACTTGCTGTTTGCTCCTCTCCAGCAGGGGTTGGTTACATTCGAGGCAGATAGAGAACGACTTAAGCTGGCAATCCAGGTTTAGCGTGTCTACTACCTGACGGAGTTGGAGCTCAGGTTTATCACTCTCGATAAGGATAGCTTTGAGCTGACCGCTGGCCACTACCCGTCTTTTCATAATCTGGGTGTCTCTGGTTAGTATTATCCTGCCCTCGGCAAGCGCGATAGCAATCATACGGGAGTCATCCTTGCCATTAAAGAACAGGGTATCATATCCCATTATTCTCAGCCACTTGACTAGCTTGCCTACATTATTATCAACTATAAATTTGAAACTACTTATTAACCTCACCCCCTTAGCCTATCTGCTGGAACCCTTCCCATATAGCTTCTACTTATAGTGGCTTATTCTTATAGGCGCAGTCGCATCCCCTCAGAGGCTAGAGTGACTGGATTATTTAAGACCCTGGCTATTGCTTCTATCTCAGCCTCTATCTCTTTCTCCAACACAGGGTTCATATGAACCACCACTACCTGGGGTAGATAGCCTTTAAGCTCCCGGAGGTTAATTAGCTCCTGCTTCAGGAGACTCGGGGTGAGGTGTCCCACACGCACGGCAAATTCTTGATACCTATCTGGCGCCGTAACCTCAATAATGAGCAGTTGAGGTGAAACTTGCTGCCAACATTCACTCAGACCTGGTCCGGTATCACCAGTATAGAATATGCTCTTACCATCAGGAGCGGTAACCTGATAGCCAACGGTAGGGTCCGTGTGATTTACCGGGACCGCCATAATGTTATAGCCTTCAATCTGCTCAGTCCTACCTAGTTCTATTATGGTGAACTTGATTGCCGGATTCTGTTGAGGCTGTTCCAGGAATTTAGGATAAAGCTTGCCATTCAGCAGATGGGTGGTAAGGGCATCATAGACCGGCAGTGTGGAGTAGATATCGATAGTGGCCTCGTGAAGGAAAAAGTTCATAGCTAGGGCAGGAATATCCCTGATGTGGTCATAGTGTTGATGGGTAAGCAGGACTGCTCTGAGTTTTTGCTGAGCCGAGAGAGATAGACTGGAGGTAAGCCCCCCGGCATCTATAGCCAACTTATCATCAATTAACAAGCAGACAAACTTTGAATTTTGTGATTCACAGTTATGCGCACCCAAGACCTGAATATTCATCATTGAAGCCTCTACTTTCTACACCCTGCCGCTACTAGATCAGATGCTTGCGACGGAAAAAGTAGAGCATACCGCCAATAACAACTAGCATGATAAGGATTACAAACAGCAGAGAGTAGGCAGATCTTTGGAAAGGTAGCGGGATGTTCATTCCATAGATACTGGCGATTACAGTGATAGGCAAGAGAATAGTGGCGATGATAGTCAGCGTTCGCATAACCTCATTGGTACGATTAGTAGCCAGTGAATCATAGGTATCGTTTAGCCCTTCAATTATCTCTTTATATTCATCTAAACCATCCCAAATCTTATCCACATGGTCAACCATATCACCAAAGTAAACTGCCATATCCATCTTAGTAAAGCGGCGGATTTTAGGTTCCAGACTGCCAATAACGGCTCTCATTGGCCAGATGATACGGCGAAAGGAGATAATATCACGCCGAATCACCGAGATTTCCCGTATCATGCCACGCCTTCTGTCGGAGAAGATATCATCTTCAACCGTCTCAATATTGTCCCCAATCTTATTCAGTATCGGCAGGCAGTAATCAACCAGTCTATCAATAATACGATAAAGGAGATAAGCTGAGCCCTGGCTGAAGTTCTCTTGCCGCGATTCTTCATCAATCTGGCACTCCCGAAATAGCTTTACCAGTGGCTTAAGCTCCCCTTTATGCAGGGTAATCAGGTAGTTTTCACTAATAAATATAGATACCTGACTGGGGGTAGTTACCCGTGCCTCTTTATTGTATGCCGGGAAGTGGAAGACCAGGAATAGATAGTGTTTATATTCGTCTATTTTGGGTCGCTGTATCCGGCTGAGGCAGTCATCTAAATCTAAAGGATGAAAGGGATAATTTTGAGCCAGATATTCTGTCTCCTGCTCCGTTGGTTGCTCAATATTGACCCAGGTCAAGTTGCTCCAAGTGAGCGACTCCAAGTTTAACTGTTCCTCTTTTTTGACTTGAGAGGTGGTCATGGCAAATTACCCCTATAATTGAATTATCGTCAGAAATCATCGTTAAAAAAATCTGGCTATATTTTATCACAATTATTGTTAAAAAGCATCTAATTTGATATAGTAAAGGAGTAATTCATATAGGTACTTTATGAAAATGAAGCCAAAGACGCAGCCTCCGTGGAAACATAGGTTTATGCTTAGGATTAAGAAGGCACTGGGGATGAATATATTTCTGTGCAGTAGCTGTAAGTGGGATTGGCGTGGGGCATGTCACAACCCGGCACGCCCTAATGCTACCTGGTGCCCAGACTATGAAAAACGAGGGACTTAGTATTACTTCCCCCTACCTCCAATTATGAGTGTTATAAGTGTCCATTAACGCATTGGAAGAAATCTTCCATCCTCAAGCCATGGCTGTAGTCGGAGCCTCAGAGGATTCGGCTACGGTAGGCTATGACTTCGTACGACATCTCTTAGACTTTGGTTACCGGGGAGAAATCTACCCAGTAAACCCTAACTACCGCAAGGTTTTGGGTATTAAGGCCTACCCTAGCCTCAGAGATATCCCCGGGACTGTTAGCTATGTGATTTGCTGTATTCCGGCATCAAAGGTTCTCGACCTGCTGGAAGATTGTTCTCAAAAAGGGGTCAAGGCTGTTCACCTCTTCACTGCTCGCTTGAGTGAGACCGGGCGCCGAGATGCTATTAAGTTCGAAAATAAAATATTAAAGCAAGCAAGCAAGAAGGGTATTCGTCTCATTGGCCCAAATTGCATGGGTATCTATTATCCTAAAGAGGGACTTTCCTTTAACTATGACTTCCCCAAGGAACCAGGGTCGGTAGGAGCAGCCTTTCAAAGTGGCGGTGCAGCCACAGACCTCATTCGTCTAGCTTCACTGCGTGGTATTCGTTTCAGCAAGGTCATAAGCTATGGAAACGCCCTTGATTACAATGAATCTGACTTCCTCGATTACTTTTCCCAAGATTCGGAGACAAAGATAATCCTGAGCTATGTCGAGGGGGTGAAAGATGGCAAGAGATTTTTCAATGCCCTGCGCCATGCAGCCTCCACCAAGCCCGTAATCATTGTAAAAGGCGGGAGAGGAGAATCGGGCACCAGAGCTACAGCTTCTCATACTGCTTCTCTGGCTGGCTCGATAAAGGTGTGGGAGACCGCCTTTACTCAAGCCGGGGCTATTTTGGCTCGAAACCTAGACGAAATGACAGACCTAGCTGCTTCATTCTATTTTCTACCGCCAATCACGGGGCTGAGGGTGGGTATCAGCGGCGGAGGGGGAGGTAAGAATGTCCTTTCTGCTGACGAATGTGAAGAGGCGGGACTGGATGTCATCCCTCTACCACTGGAAATCCGAGAGGAAGTAAGAAGTAAAGCTCCTCCAATATGGGATTGGATTGGTAACCCGGCAGACGTGTCAATTATGCAGGGTGTTAACTTCGGTGCCAGTGATATGCTCCAGATGATGGCTACGAATCAGAACTTCGATCTCCTCATTGCCAATATAACTGAGGATAGACCGGCAAGCAAACAAGAGATGACTTGGAGACTTAAAGGCGAGGTCGAGGGGTATATTAAGGTAAAAAAGGAAAATTCGAAGCCATTATTAGTGGTGGTGGGAGAGAAGAGCCTGGGTATCGAGGATTACAGCAATTGGCGTTGGAAACTGATTGGTGAACTGAGAGCACAACTTATAGCGGCCAATATCCCCGTCTATCCCTCTGTTGGTCGGGCAGCCAGAGCTATAAAAAAATCGATAGATTACTACGTAAGTAGAGGGTAGTATCACTTTACAGCCATTCCCTGACCGCCACCCATATATATCTTACCACCGGGATATTCGGTAGCATCCAACCATAATTACCGCCTCTGTCAAAAAACCACTGTTTCCGGAGACCTTACTTATAGTCGTAGAATCCCTTTCCCGTCTTACGCCCGAGTTGACCAGCGGTAACCATTTTCTTCAGCAGAGTAGGAGGAATATATTTAGGGTCTTTAAACTCTTCATAAATAGCACTGGCAACAAAAAGGGCAGTGTCCAAGCCAACAAGGTCAGCCAGAGTTAGGGGGCCCATAGGGTGATTTAGTCCCAGACTGATGGCAGCGTCAATATCCTCTTTGGTAGCAGTACCAGCCTCCAGCATACGAATAGCCTCAAGCAGATAGGTGAAGAGCAATCGGTTTACAATAAAGCCCGGGGTATCCTTAGCAATAACAATGGTCTTTCCTAGGGATTTACCGAAATCTATACCAGTCTCAAGGGTGTCATCACTAGTGATGATGGTCTTGACGATTTCCAACGGCTTCATAATTGGCACCGGATTAAAAAAGTGAAGACCCAGCACCTTTTCTGGCCTGGTGGTTACTATAGCTACATCAAGAATAGACAGGCATGAGGTATTAGTAGCCAGGATTATATGCTTGGGGCAAACTTTATCCAGCTCAGCAAATATCTTTTTCTTCAAATCAATATTCTCAGTAGCGGCTTCTATCACCAGGTCACACTCACTGAAGTCCTTAGTAGTGGTGGTGCCTTTGATGCGGCCAAGTGTGGCGTCCTTATCCTTTTGAGAAATCTTGCCCTTCTCCACACTCTTACTCAAGAAGGAGTTAATTGATGCCAATCCCTTACTCAAAAGTTCATCGTTTATTTCTGAGGCAATCACCTGATAACCTGACTGAGCGCAGACCAGAGTGATACCACCCCCCATTATTCCACAACCGACTACTCCGACTCTCTTAATTTCCATAATTCCCCCTTCTTTTTATTGATGTAGTTATTTTGCCTTGAAGTCGGGTTTTCTCTTTTCGACAAAGGCTGTAGTTCCCTCAGTAAAGTCCTCTGTACCTAAAATGTAATCAAATAAAGAGCTCTCCAGCCGTAAGCCATCTTCCAGAGTCATGCTAGAACCCCTAATCATAGCCTCTTTGGCTGCCCTGACTGCCAGAGGTCCCATCTCACAGATAGCTTCAGCCCACTCCTTAGCTTTAGTCATAACCTTATCTTGAGGGACAACCTCATTTACCAAGCCTATACGGTATGCCTCCTGAGCATCTATGGGTCTTCCCGCAAGTAGTATCTCCGCTGCTTTACACCATGGAATCATTCGGGGTAGCCGCTGAGTGCCTCCCCAACCGGGGAGCAAGCCCAGACGTACTTCAGGTGTACCGAAGCGGGCATTCTCTGAAGCTACCCTTATATCACAAATTAGGGCTATTTCCAAGCCACCGCCCAGTGCCGCGCCATTGATAGCAGCAATAAGTGGCTTCCATAAATCAAGCCCGCGGTAAGGCAGAGCTGGGAATGCCCAGGGACTGCCTCGATGCTCTTTTTTAAAGGGCAGTGTGTCTTTTATATCAGCACCAGCACAAAACGCTTTCTCACCAGTACCGGTAATGATACCGACCCATAGTTCAGGGTCATCACGAAAGTCTACCATTGCATCATGCAACTCTCGATTAGCCTCCATATTCATGGCATTCAATGCCTCTGGACGGTTAATGGTAAAGATTGCAATTCTGCCTTCCTTCTTGTAGTCAATAGCCATAATAATCCCCCTTTTTTGATTTTTGATGGTTAGTAATCTGGAAATACCCAGCTAGGTCACAATCAGTTGAAAGATATTGTCTCCTCTCAAATAGGCTTAGTCATAACGGGGCTTGAATAAAGAATACGACTCTGAATTTTAATAGGGGACGTGTGTTTCTGTCAAGGTGGCGAATTGCGTCATAATTATTGTTACCGAAAGTGGTATCGTTGCCTCAAAAAAA
>CAZFRL010000003.1:0-73568 GCA_964521325.1 uncultured Dehalococcoidales bacterium
TCTGCGGTGAGTCTGTCATCGTTACTAAACTCCTGCTTAACGTGAAACAAAACAATAAGCTTGCTGAGGGGTATAAACCTGTCCGATGAAGTCACAATTATTTCGCTATTTCTTTATATATTAGAGATACCTCGAGCTGCTAAGTATTGTATGACTTAGGCTTGCAGCTGTCAAGCTGTTATGCTTGGTGCTGTGTCAGTTTAGTCAAGTTTGCATCCACTAACATGGCTGAGAACGTATCTAGACCGGAACTAGCTTGTATTTCAACGTGCCTATCCTTAGTTTCTCGGCTGTTGTGAGTTGGACTAGGCTATTCGTCCCGTGTACTTTCCCCAGAAGGTCAGGAGGTCTTGCTGACGTGGAACCCGGCACAATGGGAGACCGATCAATTAGGTCGAGGGACGCTTTGTCAATAGCCACCGGGTCAAGTGAAAACAAGATACCAACATCCTGAACAAGGGGATTTCCTGACGGTGCAGCACAGTCGCAGTGGGGCACAACATCCTGGACAAAGTTCATAAAGCCTATCTTCCCGTGGCAGCCTGATAATACGGCACTGGCAGCATGAGCCAAGTAAACCTGGAACTTTTCTTTTGACCCTGTGGGCCAAACCCAGCTTTCTGAAGGGCACTTAAATAAGCACGTACTACAAGAAATACATTTATCAGTTTCTCTCTCAGGCTTGGCATTCACCAGCGTTATCGCATCAGTAGGGCATTCATCAGCACATATGCCACAGCCATCGCACGATGCTTCGTTAAATTGTGGCATGTTGACGAAATGCTGTGCTTGTTTAGATTCAGTAGATACACAACCCATCCCAAGATTCTTCACGGCACCACCGAAGCCAGTAAGATCATGACCCTTGACATGGGATGCGACCAGTATACAGGCTGACTCTATCAGCAAGGAGGGAACCTTCACTTGAGTAAGTTGACAATCGTTGACTGGGTTTCTTATTGATATCAGCTCATGCTTATCATCGTCATCGGTTATCACTACTGGGGCATTTACGCTGGCTTCAACAAATCCGTTCTTGGCCGCCGTATTTAGGTATTTTTGCTTCGTACCTCTTTCAGCAGGGTAAAGGGTGACGGTATCAACCAGAAAGGGTCTGCCATTCCTGCTTCTAATAATATCACTTAGCTGGCGTGCGAAAACCGGTCTGATGTACCTTATGTTTCCCAATTCTCCCATGTGTAGCTTGATGGCAACAGAGCCACCCTTGGGAATCATGCTGTCAAATCCTGATTCGCTGAGAAGAGCTTGGATGCCTTTTAGGATATTCTTCTCTTGGGAATAGTCAAAAAACCAGACCTGTGACATTACTTTGCTCATTACGGTGCGGTAGTAAACTGATAACGGGTAAGAAATCAAGGAATTATAACAGTAGTCTTAAAGACTTGTCCACCCGTTGATTATAATAAGCGACCTGAATCCAGTATTCAGCGGCGCAGGGTAACCCCAAGCTCATCAGATAGCTTGTCTAGGATTTGCTGTTGGACTTTGTCAATCTCTTCATCGGTCAAAGTATGAGTTGGTGACTGGAAGGTAATCCTGTAGGCGAGGGATTTTTTGCCCGGTGGAACCTGCTCACCAGCATAGACATCAAATAGACTAACCCGCTTCACTAATGAGAAGCTCTTGATAGCATCCTGAATTTGCCGATGAGTTATTTTGTCATCGACTACCAGAGCTATATCTCTAACAATTGCCGGGAACCGTGATATTGGCTGGAATATCTTATGACCAACGGTAAAGGGTAAAAGAGCAGTCAAATCAATTTCAAATAGATATGCACTCCCTGAAATCTCAAAAGCTTCTAATACCTTGGGGTGTAACTCACCGATAACGCCCAGACTATTATTGGCTATAACTATAGTTGCCTGTTTATTCGGATGCAGACTTTCGTCTGAGCCCGGCTCAAAGCTGGCTTCCACGCCTAACCGACTAAGTAAGCTTTCTGACACTCCTTTAGCATCAAAGAAATCAAGTGAATCGTCTCCTCCCGGCCACGATTTTTCAAACCTGGGTCCACTTAGAAGGGCACACAGCGCCTCAGGCTCATCAGGTAAGTCCTTGGGTTGTGGTAGATATACCCTGCCCAACTCAAAAAGCCTAATCCCACCGTCTTCATGTTTCCTATTCTCCGAAAGGGCAGCCAGGAGGTTAACTCGTAGGTTAGGACGAAGATATTCTTGGTCGGCGGTCATAGGATTAGCCAGACGAAGGGGCATAGGCTTAAGCGGGTGAGCTTCAGGCAGCAGCCTGTTTAGCATTTCCATGCCGGTTAATGAATAGGTGATTATCTCCTGGAAGCCATAACCGATAAGGCTGCGTCTCACTTCCTGTTTAAGGTTGATAATAGGTTCAGGGTTTTGTCTGGGCAGCGGCTGACTGAGCATGGTAGCCGGAATCTCATCATAGCCAATAATACGGACTACCTCCTCGATGAGGTCGACTGACTGATGTATGTCGCTTCGCCAGTAGGGAGCAGTAACCAAGACCTCTGATTTTGAACTTGCCGGCTTACACTCAAAGCTCAGGGAAGTTAGTGCTTCTATAATCTGGTCAGGGCTGAACTCAACACCCAAAAGTCGCTCTAGCTTTGCTGTTGATAGTAAGACCGGCTCCCGTTCTAGCTTACCGGGATAAACATCAACCACGCCCTTAGCCGCTTTACCACCGGCTAGTTGTATCAGCAACTGGGTAGCCCGTTTAAGAGCAGGTAGAGTCAACTCAGGACGGATGCCCCTCTCAAATCGCATACACGCCTCGCTGGGCATATTCAATATCCTGCCGGTAAAATGAATATTTGCCGGGTTAAAATTAGCCGCCTCCAGCAGTATTGAAGTCGTCTGCTCAGTCACTTCGCTATCAGCGCCACCCATAACACCGGCGATGGCTACTGCAGCTTTCTCGTCAGCAATAACCAGCATATCTCCAGAGAGGACCCGCTCTACGCCATCTAGCGAAACTATGGCTTCACCACCACTAGCCCGGCGAACAATGATTTTCTTGCCCTTAATCTTGTCGTAATCAAAAGCGTGCAGAGGCTGCCCGTATTCCAGCATTACATAGTTGGTAATGTCTACAATATTATTTATCGGACGCATGCCACAAGCCAGCAACCGTTGCTGCATCCATTTTGGCGATTCTGCCACTCTTACCCCGGTAACCAGGCTGGCACAATACCTGGGACACAGGTCGGGGGCAATGATTTCTACTGATATCTGCTGGTCTATGGACAGTGCTATCTCATCATACTCAACATCAGGAAGGCTTAATTTCTGCCCGGTCAGGGCAGCAATTTCCCTGGCTATTCCAATTATAGACAGGCAGTCAGGTCGATTAGGCGTTATCTCTAAATCAAAAATAACATCACCTAGATACTCAGCCAATGGGGTGCCTATCTTTGCTTCCGGTGGCAAAACCATAATCCCTTCATGGCTATCAGAGATGCCCAGCTCCTTTTCTGAACAAACCATACCATTGGAGACAACACCACGAATTTTTGCTGATTTCAAGCGAGATACCTGCCCACTATGCCCATCTATAAGCTGAGCACCAGCATAGGCAAAAGCTACCTTATCCCCAATCGCCAGGTTTGGCGCTCCGCAAACAACGGTTAGCTGCTCTGTACCCACATCTACGGTAGGTAAATAGAGGCGGTCGGCATTAGGATGAGGATTGATGGCAATTATTTGACCGACAACGATACTCTCCCAATCGCCAATAACCTTAATTCCCTTGACCTCGGTGCCAGCCATCGTCAGCCGATTGGCTAACTCAGATGGGGATAGGGTAATATCAATATATTCCTGGAGCCATTTAAGTGGGACTTTCATCTCTTAAAACTGCCTTAAGAACCTAAGGTCACTACCGTAGAATAGTCTAATATCATTAATCCCATAGCGAAGCATAGGCAGACGGTCTATGCCCATCCCGAAGGCAAAGCTAGTATAAACCTCAGGGTCAAGACCGCCGTGCTCAAGCACCCGGGGATGAGTCATCCCTGCCCCCAGGATTTCAATCCAGCCGGTATTGCCACACAGGCGACAGCCCTTACCACCACAAACCAAACACTCTATAGCCATCTCAGCACCGGGCTCAACGAAGGGAAAGTAGTCACAGCGAAAGCGCACCTGCCTACCCTCGCCGAAGAAACGACGGCTAAATTCATAAAGTGTCCCCTTCAGGTTAGCCATGGTAATGCCCTTATCTACTACCAGACCATCGATTTGATAGAACATAGGGGTATGGGTGGCATCACTAGCCTCATACCGATATACCTTGCCTGGCACAATTATCCTTATCGGGGGTTGCATAGTCTCAATAATCCTAGCCGATACTGAAGTAGTGTGGGTGCGCAGTAGCATAGGTCTTTCACCACTCTCCGTCTCAAAATCAGCCCAAAGGGTAGCCATGGTATCACGGGCCGGGTGTTCATTAGGGATGTTTAACGCCTCAAAATTATAGTAGTCCCACTCTACTTCTGGTCCCTCTACTACTTGAAAGCCCATAGAACCAAAAATATCGCATATTTCTCGCAGGGTGTGAGTAATAGGATGCAGGTGACCTGTCGGAAGATGATGACCAGGCAGGGTAACATCAATAGGCTCTTCTTTAGTCGATACTTTAAGCTGCCTTTCACGTAGGGCTTGCGCTTTTTGCTCTAAACTATCCTCTAAATTAGCCTTAACCTCGTTAGCCGAGGCGCCAACTGCCTTTCTTTGTTCAAGGGGTAATGTAGCCAAGCTGCGTAGAACTCTGGTTAGCTCACTCTTCCTGCCTAAATAACGAACCCGCCAGGATTCTAATTCCCCGGCGTTAGTAATGCCCTCCAGCTCTCGGAGGGCGTTCAATTTCAATTCTTCCAGCTGCTTTAACATGGTCGTCTTGGATTATAGGTTATCGGCAAGAAGGGGTCAAGAAAAGCTCCATTACCAATTGCTGTGGGCTATCTTGGGGTATCTTAAAAAGGGACATCACCCTAAAAGAATTATTTCCCTCTTGGCAAGGGGGAAAACAGAGGACAGGTGCATAAATAATGTTATATCTCAGTCTTGAGCTTTGCTTTTGGCTATGGTTACCAAATTGGTAAAGGACTCAGGCTCTCTGACTGCCATATCGGCTAGTATTTTGCGATTGATAGTAACCCCGGACTTCCTTAAACCATCCATAAATTGACCATAGGTAAGCCCCTGGGCTCTACTGGCTGCGTTAATCCGCAAAATCCACAGTCGCCTCATATCACCCTTCCGCTCTCGACGATGGAAGTAGGCGTAACTCAGCGACTTAAGCATAGATTCATGAGCTCGGCGATAAAGTGAGTGCCTGGTTGCCCGATGCCCTTTAGTCAGGGCTAGCACCTTCTTATGTCGCCTGTGTGTGGTTACCCCTCTCTTTACTCGTGGCAAAATATCCCCCTTACTTACTTCACCCCATAGGGTAATAATCTTTTTATCCGGGCCCTATCACTAGGACTTACCAGTATTTTCTCATCAAAAAGGCGTTTAGCCCGTTTCGATTTTCTGAGACGTAAGTGGCTTTTTCCACCCTTAGCCCGCATAATTTTGCCGCTACCTGTGATATGGAAGCGGCTTTGTGCCCCTTTATGAGTTTTAATTTTTGGCATCCTAAGATTCCTTCACCTCTTCCCTTGTTTTTGCTTTGTGACTAGCTGCCGGTAGCAGTATCATATTCATTCTTTTCCCTTCCAGTACTGGTTGTTTTTCAATAGAAGCTACCTCTTGCAATGATTCTGCCATATTTTGTAGTAACCTCCAGCCAATTTCAGGGTGGGTAACTTCACGCCCTCTAAAAAATACTGATACCATAACCTTGTCGCCGTTATCTAGCAGTTTTCTGGCTGACCTCGTCTTAGCCTCAAAATCATGGCCACCAATCTTAGGTCGCAGCCGAACCTGTCTCAAAAGCGACACCCTCTGGCTCCTTTTAAGTTCACGCTCCTTCTTAGTCTGCTCATACTTATACTTACCGTAGTCAAGAAGACGACATACCGGAGGGACGGCAGTAGCTGCTACCTCAACCAGGTCAAGATTTTTCTTTCTTGCTGTCTCCAGTGCTTGGTTCAAGGGCATAATCCCTAACTGCTCCCCCTTCTCCCCCACCAAGCGAACCTCTCTAGCACGAATCCTCTCGTTAATACGCAGTTTCTTAAGTATGTCCCTATTTACCTCCTCCAAGCGCAGGTGTGTTACAAACAAAAACTATAGCATATTCCCTCAGGCTAATCAAACTATAACCTCAAGTCTTTTATTCTGTCTGATATAGCCATCCTAATAGTTTCCTTAAAGCTATCAAAGGATTGGGAAGACAGTTGCTCCCCACTGCGCAAACGGATGGCAACAGTGTCAGCAGCCACCTCCTTATCACCGACCACCAGCATATACGGAATCTTATCAAGTTGCGCCTGTCGAATCTTGAGATTCACTGTTTCCGACCGAGCATCAACTTCGGCACGAACCCCTTCACTTTTAAGTTCAGCCTCCAGTTTACGAGCATAATCCAAGTGGCGGTCCGCTATTGGAATCACCATTACCTGGACTGGGGCTAGCCACACCGGGAAGGCACCTCCATAGTGCTCAGTAAGCGAGGCAAGAAAGCGCTCCATGCTACCCAGCACTGTCCGATGTACCATCACTACCAGATGCTCCTCGCCGTCTTCACCAATGTAAGTAACATTGAAGCGCTGTGGCAGGTTAAAATCAACCTGGATAGTGGGACCCTGCCATGCCCTGCCTTGAGCGTCCTCAAACTTAATGTCTATTTTAGGTCCATAAAATACACCTTCTCCCGGGTCTATATCATAGGCAAGCCCTAAACGAGCCAGAGCCTGGCTTAAGGTCTCGGTAGCTTCTTCCCAGGCCTGGGTAGTGCCAGCATATTTCTCAGGTCGAGTAGAAAGTAACACCCGATAATTAGTAAAACCAAATGTGTCTATCATAAAGCGGGCTAAATCCAATACCCCTGCCACTTCATCTTCTAGTTGGTCAAAACGACAGAATATATGGGCATCATCTTGGGTAAACCCTCTGACTCGGGATAGACCATGCAACACTCCAGAGCGCTCATAACGATAAACGGTGCCCAGCTCAGCGTAACGTATTGGCAGCTCTCGGTAACTGTGTAGCCCTGTTTTATAAATCAGGATATGCCCGAGGCAATTCATTGGTTTAAGAATATATTCCTGCCCTTCCACCTCCATTGGGCTGTATAAATAATCACGATAAAATTCCCAATGACCGCTGGTCCTCCACAAATCCAATTTGGCAATATGGGGGGTATATACCAGGTCATAGCCACGTTTGATATGCTCGTCTTTCCAGAAATCCTCAATAACCCGGCGTATCATTGCCCCCTTGGGATGCCAGTGAACCAGCCCCGGGCCAGCTTCCTCATGGATGCTAAACAGGTTAAGTTCCCTGCCCAATTTCCTATGGTCACGCTTGACTGCTTCATCCAGATTTTTTAGATATTCTGCCAAGGCCTCTTTTGTATTAAAAGCAACGCCATATATCCGTTGTAACATAGGACGATGCTCATCACCCCGCCAGTAAGCGCCGGCAATGCTAACCAGCTTGAAAGCCTTTATTTCCCCGGTAGAATCCAGATGGGGTCCACGACATAAATCTACAAACGAACCCTGCCGATATAAGCTAACCTTCTCATCCGGGATTTCATCGATTAACTCCAGTTTATAGGGCTGAGCAGCAAACAGTTGCCGAGCTGCTTCCTTGGTCACTTCCTGTTTAACAAAGGGTTCGTTTTGAGCGATTAGCTCCTTCATCTTAGCTTCAATGACCGGCAAATCATCCGGAGTTAACGAGCGAGGTAAGTCAAAGTCATAATAGAAGCCGCTTTCAATAGCCGGGCCAATGCCAAATTTAGCATCAGCGAAGACAGACTGAACTGCCTCAGCCATAACATGGGCTGCTGAATGCCGCATTTTTTCCAGCTTGTTACCCTCCGTTGCCAGCTGCTCCTTATCAGAAACCACTACTATACTCCTCTCAATTTATTAAATGAACACCTTCTAAATTATACTAGCCACAAGCTATAAGTGCAATCACCCTAGGTTGACAGGTTCAGCAAGCAACAGCTACAATGCCTTAGTACTACCTTGGTCAGGAAAATTTTCCCCATTTTAGCTTTATCCGCCTTCTCTTCAATGCTGGGCGTTGGCATAATAGCTCCACTCCTACCTCTTTACGCTGATAGCCTGGGAGCCACTGGAGTTTGGCTGGGTATAATCTTTGCCAGCTTCTCTATCACCCGAGCTATATTCATGCCTATTTTCGGTAGACTCTCCGACCGCAAAGGTCGAAAAAATTTTATCTGCATTGGGCTTATTATCTATTCCATTATTTCGCTGGGCTATATATGGGCAGATAATGTCTCGCAGCTAACCCTGGTTCGCTTAATACAAGGGACTGCCGCGGCAATGATTATCCCCATTGTCATAGCTTATGTTGGTGATACTTTACCGGAGGGTGAAGAGGGAAAATGGATGGGTTACCTTCAAGCTGCTCTTTTCAGCGGTTTTGGCATTGGCCCTCTTCTGGGTGGATTGCTAACCGACCACTTCGGGATGAATGTCGCCTTCTATTCTATGGGCGGTCTTAATCTCCTGGCTTTCCTGCTAGCTGTTCTTTTTCTGCCCGAGATCAGACAGAGGAAAATGACAACAAGCCCTCACCTATCCTTTAGAGAGATAGGCGCTAGCAACATTGTAAAGGGGATTTTTAGTTTCCGACTGGGATATTCCACAGTTAGAGGCATCTTTACCTGCTTTCTCCCTATCTTTGCTGCTGTGTATATTGGCTTGAGCCCAACTTCAATCGGGATACTGCTGGCAGTCAATATGTTGTTAATGTCAGTACTCTCGGTTCCTTTAGGTAGAATTGCCGATAGATTCAATAGAAGGGTCTTGGTAATTCTGGGTAACTCTATGTACGTTATATTTCTGGGTCTATTTCCGCTGGTACGTAACTTCTGGCAGTTATTGTTGCTGTGTGTCCTTCTAGGCATCGGCGGTGCAATCTCCTTGCCAGCCGCCTCAGCGTTGACTATAGACGAGGGCAGAAAGTTAGGCATGGGGACAACTATTGCCATATTTACCCTGGCTTTTAGCATAGGTATGGCTGTAGGGCCACTTCTAGGTGGGGTAATAGCCGATTCAGTAAATATTAACTCGGTGTTCTACTTTGGAACGGCTGTGGGACTTATCGGTACTGGCTTATTTGCCTGGTTTACCAGACGCCACTAATATAGCGCCCACATTCCTATTCTAAAAGCTCCAGGTTCCTGACCACATCATTAAGGTCAATAAAGGGGGTGCAGTTAAGATTTATCTCCTTACAGCAGGTCAGCAGCTCATCTCTAGCGAAAATGTGCTGAGCTAGCTTTGCCGCCGGGACATCGGAAAAACCATTTCCCACATATACCACGCGATAACCTCTTTTTAAGAATAACCTGGTATACGATTCCTTGAAATCACTTTGTAATTGGTTACCCTCTGGCCCTACATATCTGACTTCCATACCTTCGGGACTGAATCGTGTTTGGGCAGCGAATGCCTCAATATCCTCTGCCCCAATATCCCTTAAAATTGTGTCTATATAGAAATCCAGACCATTACTTACAATAACAAACTGGAAGCCCTTCCTGCGACAACAGTCCAGTAATCCGTCAAATCCGGCTCGTATTTTCGCCTCGCGCCGCACCAAGTCAACCAAGGTCTGTCTATCCGCCTTAACCATGGCGAAAGCCCTGGTATTGAAATAGCCAACAGGTATCTTGCCCTCCCTGTAATCGGCTAGCAACTGCCTCCAGTTTCCATTGGCAAAGGCATCCAGCAATAGGAAACTTACATCCTTTTCGGTAATTGTGCCATCAAAATCACATTGAACTAAGGTTGTCATTGTTTTAGTCCCGGTTCAGGCTTAATCCCTTGTAGCCTTAATGCTCTTCTGGGAACCACCCCTCCTTTGCCAGAATCTCATTCGTTATTTTTGTACCTGGCATATCACCCCTTGCCACATTTATTGAGACTCCTTCGCCAACGGCATTTGCAATCTTTGCCACCGCTTCATGTGAGAAACCAGGGCAGAGAATGAAGGATTGGAGCCCTTCGTTTTGAACTAAGTCCTTGCAGACATCGGCTGCTTGGTCAAAATTCATAAGCTCAACTACTACCGTGGTAAGTTCATGCTTAGAGGTCTTGATCGAAGCTCTGTGTATCTTGGGGTCACCATCAGGTGCCATAACGATAAATCCCGATTTGAAAGCCACAGCACACCTCCTTATTTATTCACTTTTATCTATTTGAGAATTTGATTGTCTCTTTATCTTACCGCCGCATTGTAATATTCGCCGTAATAGCCGTCAATATAACTGGCTTCTAGCGGGGTGTGACGAAGTCGCTATAGGCGATTTGCACAAAGCGGAGTGAGTTCGCTACCAGGATATTAGGCCATCTGGTGCCAATCAGCTTGACCTACTCCCTAGTCTACCTTAGCGCCTAGTTGTGTCATAAAGCCCAGGTTGTCGCTCTCATTCCATTCTTCCACGATTTTGCCACCTGCGATGTGAAGGATACTGATCCCTGTTATCGTCACTCGCTTACCCGTAGGGGCGATTCCCATATACTCACCTTTGTGGGTGCCACTCCAGCTCCAGCGCACCGCAATCTTGTCTCCTTCGGCAACCATATCCTCTGCGGCGCAATTAGTGTTGGCAAAGGGAGCGAGCGCCTCGGTCACAGCTTGTTTGTAGCCCTCCCGATTGGGCGCTACTTCGACACCAGGATAGTGAAATATAACGTCGGCGGCACAAAGCTCATCAATTGCAGCCGTGTCCGCCTTCGTCCAGATTTCCTCTGCCCAGCGATGGGCGAGAGCCTTACTTTCTTCCATTGACATGACTTATCACCTCCTTTTTTAGTTAACTCAATGGTAATATCTGCCATAGTAGCTGTCAAGCCAACCCACTTCCAACACTCTGATAAGCCTGTTGATGTAATAGACAGCGGTAGGTATAATTGTAACACCAGTATTTAGCTTGGATAGTATATGAACCAGCAGAACACTGATAGAACCGCCAAATTTGATTATCTAATACTACTCCCGATACTGGGACTAGCATTTTACATTGCATTCATTCCCCACCACTCCTATCCCTACCCGGTACACGTTGATGAGTGGATTCACCTGGCTCTTTCTAAAGCAACAATACAAGCCGGTAGCACTACCTTCATCGACCCTTTTTTAGGAGAATCAACTCTAGGTTTCACCTCCACCTTTGAGGCTGGCTACCATGTATTCTGGGGCATCTTTCATCAGATTAGTGGCATTCCATGGATGGTTATCTCTAGATACTTCCCAAGCATTATTTTTATGCTGACTGTTCTTTCAGCCTATGTTTTGGGTAGAAGACAGGGATTTGGCTGGGAGGCAGCTCTCTTCACCTGCCTGATACCAACCACAGTTGGAATTATGGGTCCCGCCTTTCTCGTTCCGGTGGCAATGGGATTACCCTTCATCCTCCTTTCAATCTTTGTCGCCTTTAATTTTAGAAGCATCTGGTCTTACATCGTATTATTTATTTTCATCTGTGCTCTGTTTTGTATGCATGCAGTAACAGCAGTAGCTGTAGTCCTCATTCTTATACCCTATATCTTGCTCAATCTGAAGGGTAACTTTAAACACAGCTTGGGGATAACGCTAGCCCTGGGAATACCCTGCCTCGTACCCTTCCTCTGGATACCCCAAGCCTTGCTATCTCAAGTGGAGCCACTACTCAGCTTACAGCCTCTACCTGCCTATATCGATTTGCCACTGATTATCAAGACTTATGGTTACCTTCCCGTCGCGCTCTGCCTTCTGGGTATTTTCCTGCTAGCAATTAGGGGTGAAAAGAAAAACTACGGCTTGATATCAGGCTTGCTGGTTCTATTACTGATGCTTGTCAGCTTCTTCTCCTTCCACTACGGAATACCTATAATGTATTACCGTGGGTTGACATGGACGATGTTGATGATGAGCATTGTTGCCGGGGCTGGTTTGATGGGAATAAGAAAAATCAGGCTACCGGCGAAGTTCAACGCCCAGCTAAAGATGCCTCTCATTACACAAAATGTGGGGATTATCTTGTGCCTTGTTCTCATTGGACTGACGTTAGTCTTCTGTATTCCAGCCCGTCAAGACACCCCCTATTATCACATGATTGACACAGAAGATTATGAGGCATTTGTCTGGATAAAAGACAATATCAGTGATACTTACGAGAAGGCAATTCTAGACCCATGGAAAGCTACCGCCTTTACTGCCATCACCGGGAAAAAAGTTTATACCAAGATACATGCCCATCCCGAATCCACTGACAATGAAGCCTATGAATTTCTACAGAATGACTGCACTGATACTACCTTCCTGGCGGAAAATGACATTTCTATTGTTTATACCCGGGGGGAATGTCGTAATCCTGACTTGGTAGAGGTGGGAAAGAATACCTACTTACTTGAAGAAGTGCCGAAGGATGAACAAAGTATCCCTATTTAGGGAACTAACTGAGTATGCCTACCTGCCATGACCAAGACTCTCGTCTTTACTCTGTAGCGTCAACCCAAAGGTAAAGCCGGCGGTAGGGCTCGCCCTCTTCACATCTATATAACCGGAATTCCACCTTCTGATTTCCCCCTGCCTTATCCAGTGTAAAGCTGGTTTTCCTCTCCCATCGCTCTTGATGAGCCAGCACCACCGGTCCTATTTCCTCGTTTATTACCCCGTCTACTGTCACTTCCACCCGGTATCTCATTTCTTCCTGCTCCTCGTTTACAATGCCGAGTATCACCCTTGCCTCTTCCCCCACCACAAGCTTCTCGGGGTAACCTTCAGCCTTACCTTCCAGTCCCAAGATATAAAATTGGGTGAACCTTTCTCCTGTTTCGGGTGTAGCCATCACATAGCCCAGAGTTACTATAGCCCCCAATATGGCGATTGCCAGAATAATGGATAGCACTCTATTCCCGATAGCTTCACCCCAACCTGGTATCGCCAGGTGAAATTTAATACTAAACCTCTCCTCTGCCGTTAAGTTTCTTCTCCGAACCCAGGCAATACCCGAAACAATAAATATAAAGCAAGCTACAGAATACAGGACAGGTTCTGGCCTTATCCCCCAGAGGGTATAGTTAAAAATAAGTCCGATAAACGCCGCCACAGGAAGGCTTAGGCCAAAGCTCAGGGCTACTCTCTCAATACCACCCAAGTCGCCTTTTCTGGGGAATAATGCAGCCATCAATGCATACCCGGGGAAGAAAAGCGCCACTAGCAGTCCGAAGATAGCATGCAAGATACCACGTGGAAGGAAGGTAATGATGATAATTAACAGGACAGTCAGAACAATAATAATTAACAGCTCATTTTTGACCTTTGTTTCCATAGTTACATTTAGATCCGTTATCGGACTATAGTCCATTCTTTATTTAGAGTGTAATCTAGCCTTAACCAGAAGGCGATATAAAACCATGCCGCTTGCTCTTGACAAAAACGATGCAAAAGCAGCTAGCTCTTTCCAGTTTGAGGTATAGCCTAGAAAAATAGCTCTCTTGCTAAAGGCCCCTTCTTTTCTATAATAGGTTAGCAAAAAGGCATGCCACCTGGCAAGTTACTTGACAATTAGCAATTAATCTTGGAAAATATAGTAGAAAATTTAGCCAGGGCTGCCGAAGCAGGACATACTGGGTTGGTAGTTAGGCAGGGTACTCTCAGGTCTACCAAGCTTTTAGAGACCAGAAATGGAATTGAATGGAAAAGGTAGTCGTTACCGGTGGAGCCGGGTTTATCGGCTCACACCTCGCTGAGAAACTAGCGGGACGAGGCTATCAGGTAACAATTATAGATGACCTCTCTAGCGGGAAACGGAAAAACATAGAACGACTACTAAGCCAGGATAAAGTTGGATTCATCAAAGGTAGTATCCTCACTCCTCCTCTGCTCCAAAAACTTTTCCAGGGTACTGACTATGTCTTCCACCAGGCAGCTATTCCCAGCGTTCCCAGAAGTATAAACAATCCTCTTGCTTCCCATGAAGCAAACGTTACTGGGGTACTGAATGTGCTTATCGCTGCCAGAGATAATGGTGTTAAGAAGGTAATCTATGCTTCGTCCTCCTCAGTCTATGGTGACACTCCAACCCTTCCCAAAAGAGAGGACATGCTGCCCAACCCCCAGTCTCCTTATGCGGTAACCAAACTTACCGGAGAGTATTACTGTCGAGTTTTTGAGCAAGTCTATGGGCTTGCCACCATTTGCCTCAGATATTTTAACGTCTATGGTCCCAGACAGGACATCGATTCTCAGTATGCTGCTGTTATTCCCAGGTTTATAAAGAGAGCCTTGGCAGGGAAGGCTCCCATTATTTTTGGCGATGGTGAGCAAAGCAGAGACTTCACCTTTGTTACGGATGTAGTTGAAGCTAATATCTTAGCTGCCGAAAGTCAGGCTTGCGGTGTATTTAACATTGGCAGAGGTAAGAATATCACCATAAACGAGCTGGCAAATCTTGCCCTGAATATCACGGGAAGTAAGGTTGAACCGTCTTACCAAGAGCCAAGACCTGGAGATATTAAGCACAGTCTTGCCGATATCTCTAAAGCCAGAACCTTTGGCTACGAGCCAAAATATAGCCTGAAAGAGGGGCTAGGGCGGACCTTTAAGGAGTTCAGACAATGAAATATAGTCTGGAGAGGGCAGTAGTATGTATCGTTGGTCTTGGCTATGTTGGCCTGCCTTTAGCCGAAGCCTTTTCTAAAAGCTTCAAGGTTATTGGCTTTGACACCGATGTTGACAAGATAAAGAAGCTTAGCCAGAGCAGCCATAATCAAAACCTTCTGCTTACCAATAATCACAATGAGATAAGCAAAGCCAGCTTTATTATTATCTGTGTCCCAACACCGTTGACCAAATCAAAGGAGCCTGACCTATTCCATGTCATAAGCGCCGCCGAGAACGTGGGGCGTAATATGAAGCAGGGAGCTGTGGTAATCCTTGAGTCTACCGTCTACCCCAGCGTAACTGAGGAGATAGTAAAACCCATCCTGGAGAGGGAATCAGGCTTAAGATGTGGTAAGGGCTTTAAGATTGCTTACTCCCCGGAGAGGATAAACCCGGGAGACCTTGAACACGCCATAGACAAAATGACCAAAGTCATCGCTGGAATGGATGAGGAGACCACAGAGCTTGTCGCCCAGCTTTACCGCAAGGTCACTCCCCACATCTTTAGAGCCAAGGACATAAGGACGGCTGAAGCAGCTAAGGTTATCGAAAACATTCAGCGTGACCTCAACATCGCGCTGGTGAACGAACTAGCTACAATATTTGAGAGGATGGGACTGAGCACACAGGATGTCCTCAATACAGCGGCAACCAAATGGAACTTTCACCGCTATTCCCCGGGACTTGTCGGCGGACATTGCATCCCTGTTGACCCCTACTACCTTGTCTACAAAGCAAAGGAGTTGGGCTATCACCCCCAGGTGATTTTGGCTGGTAGAGCCATAAATGATTACATGCCCAAACGTGTTGCCCAAATGACGATAAAAGCTCTGAACGAAGTAGGTAAGGTCATCAAAGGCTCCCGAGTACTGATAATGGGTCTTACCTACAAAGAGAATGTAGCTGACACCAGGCAGACACCAGTGAAAGGGATAATAAAAGAACTTAGCGAATTCGGAGTTGATATTAGAGGCTTTGACCCTCTATTAAGCAGCCAAGATTTTGAAGGCGAACTTGGATTAAAGCTGGTGAAAGAACTTGAAGAAGCAAAAGATATAAAGTCGGATTGCATTATCCTTGCTGTAGCCCACTCTTCCTTCTACAAACTTAGCTTGAGTGACCTCAAGGAGATGCAGAACAATACTCCCATCCTGATAGACGTTCGCGGTCTTTTCAATCCCGAAGAAGCCAAAAAAGCAGGATTTTACTATAAAGCTTTGTAGACGAGGCTGAGCTTCGCCTGAAGTTGTTCCTGATACCTTGCTTACTCAGCCACTTAGGTTGCAATAATTGCCGAGTTAATGAAGGTACCCGTGGCACAGTTTTCGAGGAGAGAAGTAAAGCATGATACTTGGTATCACCCCAGCTAGGGGCGGAAGCAAGGGAATTCCAAAGAAAAATATACGGATGATATGCGGGAAGCCCCTGATTGCCTGGACTATTGAAGCTGCCAGACAATCAAGATTACTGGATAGGTATATTGTTTCTACAGAGGACGCGGAGATTGCAGAAGTATCAAGAAAATATGGGGCTGAGGTTGTTGAGCGTCCACCGGAGCTTGCCACTGACCAAGCATCGACCTTATCTGTGCTTCAAGATGTTCTAAAGCGGATTGATGCTGGCACAGTTGTTGTATTGCAGGCAACATCACCAATCCGTAATCCCGATTTAATCGACTGCTGCGTTAAGCAGTTCTTGGATAAAGATGCCGATTCACTGGCAACCGGGTTTATCTGCAAATATCAAGAGTATGGCACCTCAATGCTACGCAGGCAGGACATCGACGGGTTTTTTTATGATGATGGCAATATATATGTGATAAAGGCAGACCTGATAAGGAAAGGGGATAGATACGGTAAGAAAATTGAACGGGTTATTACTGATGGGGAACAGAATATAGATATAGATGACGAGTTTGATTTCTGGATTGCAGAGCAAGTATTAAAAAAGAGGGGGTTCAAGTAATACGCCTATAGTGAGATTATGCCAGTTGACAGGACACTTGACAGCTGGCAATTAATGTTGCAAAATATGGTGAACCATTTGGGCAAAGGTTTAGCTAAAGTAGAACATACTGTAAGCAGAAAGGGGCTAAATGAATATACCACCAGTGAAGATATATTTCCCCGAGGCGGATAGGAAAGAGATACTCAATCAAATCAATGAAATACTTGACAGCGGGCAGTTGACCCTGGGGAAACATGGTAAAGAGTTTGAGCAAAGATTCGCTGAATATGTAGGCACAAAATATGCCGTGGCGGTAAATAGCGGCACCAGTGCCTTGGAGATAATTCTCAGGGCGTTAGATATCAAGGGTTCCTCAGTAATAGTTCCTACCAATACCTTTTTTGCCACTCCGGCTTCAGTAATCCATGCCGGGGGCAAAGTGATATTTGCTGATATAACCGATAATCTTTGCCTTGCCCCTGAAAGTCTAAGGCAGAATATCCAAAAAGATACCAAAGCTGTATTCGTAGTCCACATTGGAGGAATTATTCCCCCACAGATAGGTGAGATTCAGCAAATCTGTAAACAGCATAACCTCTCCCTGATTGAAGATGCTGCTCATGCTCAGGGAAGCACTCTGGATGGTAAAAAGGCAGGAAGCTTCGGTATTGCCGCTGCCTTCTCTTTTTATCCCACCAAGGTGATGACCTCCGGTGAGGGTGGAATGATTACCACCAACGATGACAATATCTACAAACGGGCACTTGTCTTCAGAGACCAAGGGAAAGCCGGTTTCTTGGGCAATGTCCATACTGAGATGGGCTACAACTGGAGAATGAGCGAAATACATGCTGCTATAGGCTTATCCCAGTTTGCCCGGCTGGAGGAATTTATTACCGTTAGAAGAAGGGTCGCCCGGTTCTATGATACGGACCTGGAACAAATTAATGGATTAACTCGTCTCAAGATTCCATCAGAGGTAAAGTCAAATTACTACAAGTATGTAGTAATGCTAAACGACGGCATCGATAGGGTTGCCCTTAAAAAGGAATTAAAAGAGAAATTTAGTGTAAGCCTGAGCGGCGAGGTCTATGAGCTTCCCTGCCACCTACAGCCAATACTTAAAGCTCTATATGGATTTAACGGTGGTGAATTCCCGGTAGCCGAAGACCTTTGTCAAAGGCAGATATGCCTGCCCGTATTTGCTGGCATGACCGAAGAGCAGGCAAGATATGTGGTTCAGTCACTAAAGGGGGTTTTGGCATGAAAGCACTGGTAACTGGTGGCGCTGGCTTTATCGGCTCACATGTAGTCGATAAATTGAGAGACAAAGGAATTGAGGTGAGGGTCTTTGACATGGTCATGCCAACTTTTAGGAAGGACATTGAGTATTATCACGGGAGCATACTGGACCTTGAGGCGCTAAGAATGGCGGCAAGTGAAATAGATGTCATCTTCAATCTTTGTGCTGTTGCCGATGTCAAGAATGTTTACCAGGAGCCACACTATTCCGAGTCTATCAATGTAAGGGGTACGATTAATGTTCTAGAGGCAGCTCGCCGCTCTGGATGCATAAAGAGGCTAATCTATGCCAGCACCGTATGGGTCTACGGCGACTGTATCGATGATTTTGTGAACGAAAGTACTCCCCTATCCCCACCCTCCCACTTGTACACGGCAACCAAACTCGCTGGGGAATACTATTGTCTTGCCTACTCCAAATTATATGACCTTGATGCAACCATCCTCCGCTATGGTATCCCCTACGGTCCAAGAGCTCGGTCAGGTGCAGTCATTCCCATATTTGTGGCTAAAGCACTAAGGGGTGAGTCCCTAACCATAGCTGGAGACGGCTCACAATTCAGAAAATTTATCTATGTTGAAGATTTAGCTGAAGGCAATGTCCTGGCACTAAAGTCCGTCGCTAAAAACAAAATATATAATCTCGTTGGTACAGAGAAAGTGACCATAAAACAGATTGCCGAGACCGTTCAGAAACTCCTTGGCGATGTAAAGATAGAGAGTATTCCTGCCCGTCCCGGAGACTTCTCTGGCAAAGAAGTCTCAAGCGAGCTGGCAGAGAAAGAGCTGGGCTGGGAGCCAAAGGTAAGCTTTGAAGATGGGCTAAACAGGTATATTGAATGGTATAAAAAAGAAGAGGAGAGGCGGGACTCAAAGTGGGCCCAGCTTGACCAGATTTTAAGGTCACAGATGTGATACTGGGCATAATAAAATTAATTGGAGGTAAAGGCAAATACGCATACTGTATATTGGTGCTGAGCGAGTAGGTCTAGTCTGTTTAAGAAAATTGTTAGACCTAAAGAAAAATATCGTCGTTATCATTACCTATACTGATGATTTAAAACCTGAGATAGCTGATTTTGTTCCTTTTGACGACGTGGTTAAACAAACTTCGATTCCATTAATTAAAATTAAACGCTCAAGAGACCCCGCAACAATCCGGCTAATAAAAAGTTATAAACCTGATCTGATACTTATTGTTAGTTGGTCACAAATTATCCCTAAACAGGTTATAGATTTAGCTCACAAGGGATGTTTGGGAATCCACTTCTCTCTGCTACCAGAGAGAAGAGGGGGGGCACCTTTAAACTGGGCAATTATTGATGGTCTGAGAAAAAGTGGTATCACCCTATTCTTCCTCGATAAAGGTGTTGATTCTGGGGATATAGTAGCTCAGAAGGAGTTCGAAATTACTGAAACAGACACCCCGAGGGAACTTCTTGACAAGATATGCGTTCTTGCCCCTCAAATCATTGAAGAGAATATTGAAGCGATAGAGAGGGGGACTGTTAAACGGATAAAACAGGACGATTCACAAGCAACCTATACTCCCCGTCGAAAACCTGAGGATGGGTTAATAGACTGGAACAAACCGGTGAAAGAAGTTTATAACTTTATCCGAGCGCTAGCTCCGCCTTACCCCTGCGCCTTCACCTATCTTGGTGGCAAAAAATTAATTGTACCTAAAGCAACGCTTAAGGGAAATTATTTACACATTGAGGGGTATATTGAATGAAAGTTCTGGTCATTGCTCCACATATGGATGATGAAGTTCTGGGCATGGGTGGCACCATTGCCAGGCATGGCTTCGAGGGCGACGAGGTATATGTTTGTTTCGTGGCTCACCGTATCTACGGGCATAAGTATGATGAAGAGAAGAATAGACTTGAAATCCAGTGTGCTTTAAGAGCTAAAGAGGTATTAGGATATAAGGCAGCGGAATTTCTAAATCTAAATGATGAAAGGTTAGATGCATGCATCCAAGATATAGTAATCCCGCTGGAAGCGTATGTAAGTAAAATTAAACCTGAGACTATTTATGTATGTCACCGAGGTGATATACACCAGGACCATAAGGCTGTATTTCAAGCGGCAATGGTTGTTTTAAGACCACTGGCCAACGCGAATATCAAAAGAATATTGTCCTATGAAGTTCCGTCATCAACAGAGCAATCACCGCCGTTTACTGACCATGCCTTCCTGCCCAACTACTATGTAAATATAGAACAATACCTAAAAACTAAAATAGATGCCTTCAGCTGCTATCAGACGGAAAAAAAGGAATTTCCTAACCCTCGTTCCCTCGAGGGGATTAGAATATACGCTAAGAAACGTGGAACAGAGGTAGGATTCAGTGCAGCTGAAGCCTTTGTGCTCATACGGGAGCTTCGGTTATGAGTGAAGAAATTACAATCTTAATCTGCTGTTACAATGGAGAAAGGTTTCTGAGAAGAGCCCTAGATAGTGCTTTCAATCAAACTCTAAACTCTGATAAATTTGAAATCATTTTTGTTGATGATGGCTCTAACGATTTAACCCCTGAGATTGCCAGAGAGTATATAAACAGGCCTAACTTTAAATACTATAGCCATGAACAAAACTTAGGACTTGTAGCAAGCTGCAATAGAGGCTTAGATTTAGCCAAAGGCACATGGGTGATAAGGTTAGACGCAGATGACGCTTTCTCGCTAGATATATTGAGATACACTTACAAATATGTTGAGGATAAGGAATGTAATTTTATTTATACTGACCGTAAGGACATCTATTGGGATAAAGGAGAGGAACGCTATGTTGACCTAAGTGAGTTTAACCTCTTTGAATTGATTGCCACCGGTATCATGATGCGCAAGCAAATTCTTCTTCAAATCGGTGGTTACCGTAACCTATTTTGGGAAGAATATGACCTATATATACGCTATCTTCAATGTAGCAATGGGAAAATCATCCACATACCACAACCTCTTTACCACTACTCAGTATACCAGGGAAGCATGACTTCACACTCACAGAAGGTAACTGAAGGTTGGAACGAATTAATAAAAGAATGGGGAACTGATACTCTAAAACAATATGGCACCCATCCTAGACTATTGTAATGAAAAAAGAAGGTTATGTAATCATCATCGCTGAAATCGGTGAAAATCACGTCGGTGATATGGAGCTGGCAAAGAAGATGATTGTCCAGGCGGCTAAAGCTGGAGCGGATATGGTGAAGTTCCAGTCCTATTTAACCTCTGAGGTAAGGGATGATGACCCGGAAAAGGAATGGTTTGCCAGGGTCCAGCTATCAGATAAAGCCCATCATGAGCTTAAAGAGTATGCCGAGCGGCACGGAGTTGAATTCTTAAGCTCGCCCTTCTCCCTTAATCGGGCAAAACTCCTCTGTGAAAGGCTGGGATTAAAAAAGATAAAGATTGCCTCTTCGGAAATGCTTAACTTTTCTCTTCTAGATTATGTTAACCAGTATGCAGAAGTCGTCTTCCTCTCTACAGGAATGGCAACCATAGACGAAATCAAACTGTCTTTAAGCCACTTGAGCAAAGTGAAAACCTGCTACATCATGCACTGCGTGACCCAATATCCCGCCAAATTTGAAGATATTAATTTAAGCGTTCTAACCACCCTTAAAGCTGCTTTTCCTGATTACCCCATCGGTTATTCCGACCACACTGTGAGTATCTTGGCGCCTATTATTGCGGCAGCTTTAGGCGCTGAGGCAATAGAGAAGCACTTTACCCTGGACAAAACGCTTCCGGGAACAGACCATGTTCTGGCGGCTACCCCCAAAGAGCTGAAAGAGATGATTAAAAGGGTTAGAGAAACTGAAAAGATTTTAGGTAAACCAATTAAACACCCTACCTTGGAGGAAGTAGAAATCAGAGACTTTGTTAGAGGCAGGTTTCCCAAATAGTTTACCTGCTAAATTATCCAACTCGACAAGAGCAGGAGGACGGGGTGGAGAGAATAGAGCAAAGTGGGCTCAGTTTGAGAAGATCCTGAGGTAATAAGGATGTGAAAGACGGCATATCTAAAGATTATCACGATTATGTCTTTAAGGATGGTGAATTTATAGGTGCCTTTGAGGAAATGTACCGGGACGTTGATGACCCTTGGCACCACGGGGATGCTACCGCCATCCATTATGATTTAGCTTTATTTCTCTTGAAAAGACATGTAAGTCTACATGGAGGTAGAGCGTTAGATTTGGGGTGTGGCAAGGGTGCCTTTACCGTTCGGCTAAAGGAAATCTTTCCCAACGCATGTATACTTGGGGTTGACATTGCTCCAACGGCAATAAAGAAGGCTAGCGAGAAATACAATCATTTGGGAATCGAGTTTAAAGTCTTTGACGCCGGTAAATACTGGGATATGGCTGATAAGGTAGGGAAGGACTTCCAGCTTGTAGTTATGTCTGACATTATGTGGTATATACTCTCCGAATTTGAGAGCGTCGTAAAATACCTTGACAGGATAGTATCTGTGGGGGGATATCTCCTAATTAATCAGACCTTTTATCCGCTAGACGAACAAAAGTATGGTCGTGAGACTGCTTCATCTGTAGAAGATATGCTGAAGCTAATACCCTATGAGCTGGTGGAAACAATTGAGGTAAAAAGGTCTGATAGTCAACACGCGATAATGCTATTTCAAGTAGAAACACAAGAGATGTGAAATGAAACTATTACTCTTAGATAGACCAGTTGACAAGAGCATTTTAGAAGATCGAGAGGTAGAATTTTTCGGGCCGTGGGCACAACCGATGCATCTCCCCGAGGACTTAATCAAGCCCACGTTTGAGCCTTACTCAACACCAGAATCAGTTTATGAGGCAAGTATAAAAACAATGAGTACGGCTCAGACCCTACTTGCGCAGTTGAAAGATGTAGTGCCGAGCGTGACTGGAGTTAATAGAAACGAAAGATTTTGGAAAGTATTTTTAGGTCATCATGTGGTAGTTTTAGCCGGGATTGTCCAGGATATTATAGTTAGGCATCAGGCGCTGCCCGAAAAGGATTACGTTCTCGGACTAGCGCATGATGTCGATTATATAAAGGAACATGTACCTTATTCATGGAATGATGCCCAGGAACTTCTATTTTCCAATGATTGCTTCAGATGGTATGCAATGGGTTTGTATTTAGAGGACTGCTATAGTAATCACGAATCGGTAAAATACTCGGAAATTCCTCGGAGAAGAATTGCTAAAAGAGCTGATGAACTGCGTACAACAATTTCCCAGAATGGTCTTGGATGGCTTTTTAAGAAGGTAATGCCCATTCTTCTCGGTCACGGTAGGCTACAGAGTAAAGAAGAGCAGATGCGGGATAATACCTGCTCGTTGGTTTGGGATAGATATCATTTAGACGATTTTGATTTTAAGAAATTAGGGGCTACTGTTCTAACCGAAGAATTTTTGCCAGACATTAATTCACTCCCATCTTTTCATGTAGACAAGGAAAAAAGAGAGAAGATTGAGAATTCCTTATCTAAACCATACGGAGAACTTCTAAGTTTAAGTTTACCTGTAATTGCTGTCGAAGGCTTAGCCTATTTGGTTAATTTAATAGCGGCTGAAAAACGGCACTGGTTCAAAAAAATAGAACGCGTCTACACACATGGGCAAGGATTTAGCAACGAAGGGTCGAAAAGAATATGGCTGGCATTACTTGCCGATGACGGTAAAAAGATCGTATCCATTCAGCATGGAGGTGGGGCAACCTACTTTGCCCATTCAACGATGTTTCTGGAGAAAATAATTGCCGATGGCTATATATCCTGGGGTCCCGGTTACTCCAATTTTAGTGACTTACCAAATGCTAACAAAACGAAAATTCTGCCAAGTATATATCTAACTCATCTTAAACAAAAGAGCCTTATTGATAAAAAAGAGAAATGGGAGATACTTTTTGTTGTTTTAGAAGAAAACCGTTATACCATATGGCTCCGTAATTCCCTATTCCCAGACATGGCTCACGATTATTTTACTCGACAAAAAGTTCTTTTTGATTATTTTTGTGCGAGAAGGCAGACTGCGGTGAAGGTTTACCCGGAAACCTATGGATGGGGACAGGCTGAGTGGATCAAGGCGAAATATCCCGCAGCCGATCTCTTAGCAAGTGGCAGGTTTGTGAATTACGCCTTGCAGTCAAGAATCGTTATCGTTGACTATAGCTCCACTGCTTTTTTAGAGTTACTTGCTATGGGAAGACCCTTTTTAGCTACCTGGAACCGTAGATGGTTCAAAGGAAATGGTTTGTTTGAGGAATTTATCGACAAATTGATTGATGTCGGAATATTCTACGAGCAACCAGAAGCATTAATAAAGTCATATGCTGAAATAATTTCTCCAGATATTACTCTGTGGTGGAATGAAAGCAAGAGGCAAGATGTGCTTAGAGAAATGGCAAACAATTTTGCCATGACTTCAGATGAGACGAACAAAGAGTGGAGTGAGGAATTTCAGAAAAACTTACTGTACTGATAATAAGGGAAACCATGATTTTGTTTTTTGAAGCCTATTCTATTATTCAGACCCTGTTCCTATTTAGGTATATAAGGAAGGCAAGGCTTATCTACTTTCATAAGCGAGGTGTCCCTAGGTCAGATTTTGCTCCAGGGGTCAAAAGACGTGTGGAGAGATTAATACACCTCATAAATAAAAGGGTTGAGATAAAAACCATCCCCACTGAAAAGGTTTACCAGTATAATTGGGAGCTTAATAAGGAGGCAGTTGGTCTTGTCGAGGAGTTGACATCTGATATACAACAGTCTTCTGTCTACAGAATGGTACTGAAAATAATTCGGGATGCCAATATATTGAAGTTTTACCAACAACGACTAGCGACAGATATACCAGATAGATGGTTATTTATGAAGGTGGCAAAAGCCCTGAGTTCTGAGCATGATTCTCTGGTCATTATCCCAAAGAGCAACGATAATTCTTTCTTAGAAATTAAGTTGTTTGGGAATGAAGAACTGGGGAAATATTCTATATCGGTCACCCGCAGAGCTAATAATCTCAGGTTCTTCTTTAGGAAAGTAGGTGCATTAGCTATCCTGCTTTTACTCCCTCTGGGTTTTGTTATTCTGCGGACTAGGATAACCTTAAGCAGGATTAATCGAGAAAGCTACGACGTGGCGATGCCTGTAATCTGGGGATTTCACGGGGATGAGGATAAGGCAAAAATAAGGGGGGTTAGGAGACCACATAATGACGAATACTTATACAACGAGGAAATAATAAGAGGCCATATTATTCATATCTTTGGTGATTGGCGAGATACCGACGTAGTTGATAATAACTATAAAAGAATCATGAATAAAAAAGGTATTCCCTACATAGATAGGCGGGATTATAAGGCGAACATAAATTTTCTTTTGACCGCAGGCAGGATTCAATTAAAGATTCTAACCGGTTTGTGGCAAAATTCTCTTTGCTGGCGGAGTCCTCTTGATTATATAGACTATAGCATTGGAGCTATTAACTGCATGTTAAGAAAGTACCTTGAATTTGAAAACATTGGCTACAAAGTAGAACTGATGAGGCACGATTATAGTGCCGCTCATATTGTAGAAACAATTCTGTGTAACCAGCAAGGGAAGAAAACTGTTGGCATCCAGCACCGCGTAACAGCCGGCCCAAATGTGATGAATTCATTGTGTTACGTGCACATGGACAAATATTGCATATTTAGCGATGCCCACTTGAGACTGTATTCTCCGTATTGGGAGAAGCTCGATTTAGCCAAGACAGGAGCAATGGATATCGATTGGACGATTAATCTGGTTGATAACGGGAAATTAATGGTAAACAACCTTAAACAAAAGATGCACTCGTTATATAAGGTAAGAAAATATACCGTTCTCATTGCGTTTCCAGGTCCCTCCGGATACAATCAGCAAAGCAAGTGGGCTGAAATGTATGACGCTTTACGGGAATTCAAATCACTTGATACTGACTGTAATGTTTTCTTGCGATTTAGAACGATTGACGACCTTAGTGCCCCTCATATGGTCCGTTTTGCCGACCTTCCTAAAAGAGACGAGCGTATAATCATAGATCTTACTAATTTTACAACTTATGAATTAATGGCCTTGTGTGACTTATATATTACTAGCTCCCACTCATCTGGGCTTATCGAGGCTGTAGCTATCGGGAAGAAGGCGTTCACCTTTGATTACATGGGAACAACTCAATATTGTTTCAGTAATTATGGCAAAGACCTCATCCTTACTATAAAGGACGACGTTTTGGCCTTATTTAAGGACTTAGAAAATAATTTTGCTGGATACGACTGTAACTGGGAGTTACTGAGGAAAGAATATAATTACTACTATGACGGCAGATGTTCGGAGAGACAACAAAGAGTCGTGTGTGAGACAGTGAAGGAAGTTAGTCAAGGGAAAACGTGAACTCCCTATAGAGGCACAATGATAATTATTTGTATTATCCCGGCAAAATCAGACTCTAAGCGACTAAAAAATAAGAATATGGCACAAATAGCAGGAAAACCCCTCATTTACTATACAATAAAAGCGGCCCAAGCATCTAAAAAAATTGATAAGGTCTACGTATCTACAGATTCAGAGGAAATTGCAGGTTATGCCGAGAAAATGGGTGTTGAGGTTATTAAAAGAGGACAAGAATTATGTGGAGAAGCACCAGTATTAGATGTTTTTAACCATGCTTATAACAGTGTGTATAATCGCGAGATTACACATATTGTCGGTCTCCAGCCTGACCATCCCGACCGCAGGATGAATATTGATGAAGCAATCCGATACGGGTTAGATTCAGACTTTGACCTGCTTAAGAGCGTGGATGGCAAAGGCAGGGTAAATGGTTCTTTCTGGATGATAAAAGCGCCTTTCTTAAAGGAAAAGCGCCCCGGTTTTAAGGTAGGCACAGTCATGGACCCTTGTACTAATATTCACACCGAGGAGGACTTATTAATCGCCGAGAGGTATATTCTGCGAAAACAAACTATCGAAGTTGCTGGCAAAAAGATAGGTAAAGGTTGCCCCACTTTTGTTATAGCTGAGGGTGCTTGCAATCATATGTGTGACTTAACCCTGGCCAAGAAAATGATTGCCAAGGCTAAAGAAGCAGGGGCTGATGCCATAAAATTTCAAGCTTATAAAGCAGAACGTCTTGTAACCAAACATGCCGAGAGTTACTGGAAATATCCGGGCATAAAGTCTCAATTTGACTATTATAAACAACTGGACAAATTCGGTGAAAGGGAATATGGCGCACTATTTGAGTATGCTAAAGAACAAGGGATTATTGCTTTCGCCACACCCTTCGATATCGAAAGCGCTTCCATGCTTAATAAGCTTGGTGTGCCTCTTTTTAAAATCGCCTCCTGTGATTTACCGGATATTAGGCTTTTAAGACATGTTGCCAGTTTTAGGAAACCCGTTATCCTATCAACCGGTGGGGCAACTCTGGAAGAAGTCAAAAACGCTGTTACCACTTTAGCCAGGGAGGGTGTTGAAGATTTAATCTTAATGGTTTGCACTTTAAGTTATCCAGCAGGAAACGAAAGTGCTCACTTGCGGCGGATTACCGCATTTGAGAAGGAGTTCCCTGAATTAATCATTGGTGTTTCTGACCACACAAATCCTGACCGGCAAATGCTTATCCCGTCGGTGGCGGTTGCCCTGGGTGCCAAGGTTGTAGAAAAACATTATACGTTAGACCGCAACATGACTGGCTCCGGGCATGCTTTTTCAGTTACCCCTGATGACTTGAAGAAAATGATAGAAAACATCCGGTTAACCGAACAGGTGCTGGGAAGCTCAGAAATACGTATTTATCCACAAGAGGAAGCAGTCCGAGAAAATGCCAGGAGAAGCCTGGTGGCTGAGGTTCTTATCAAAAGTGGGGATATAATAACCTCAGAAATGGTAGGAATAAAACGCCCTGGAAATGGCTTACCGGCCTATATGATTGATACCATCATAGGAAAACGAGCCAGACAAGATATTAAGCCAGAACAGCAGATAACTTTAGAAATGCTGGAGGAGCCCTAATCAAAGTTCAGGTGTGAATAGTATAAGGAGCTTTATGAAAACGTGGGTACTTGTCGGGAATGAGAAACTAGAATTAAAAGAGATACCAATTCCCAATCCAGGGGCAGATGAGATTCTGGTCAGGGTCAAAGCGGCTAGCATTTGTAATAGGACTGACCTTGTTGCCTTTATGTATAACGAAAAACCCGTTGAATTTTTCGGGTATAAATTACCCCACCCTGATGATTTTGGGTATGAGTGGGTTGTCCGCAGCCCCTTGTATCTTGACCACTTTGGTCACGAGGTGACAGGAATTGCAGAAAGGGTAGGAAAAGATATAACGAAAATAGCTACCGGGGACCGTGTTTTTTTGCGTAGCCCCGTAAGAAACCCAGAGCGCTCAGGATTTGCCGAATATGTATTAGCCAAGGAATACATGATAGCTAAATTACCCCAGTACTTATCTTTTGAAGAGGGGGTGCTTGGCGAGCTTCTTCCCATCGCCATAGGTGCAGCCAGGGACATCAGGCTTGGGGACTACGTGGGCATACTTGGTCAAGGTCCCGGAGGATTGATGATTACCCAGGTGGCAAAACTTCAGGGAGCCGCTAAAATAATTGTGGCTGATAAGTATGAAAAGAGGTTGAAATTGGCAAAAGAGTTGGGAGCTGACTGCGTAGTCAATGTGACAAGAGAAAATATAGAAAAGAAGGTGAAGGATATTATAGGAGTATCAGATTTGAAGGACTATGGTCTGGATGTAGTTATTGATGCTGTAGGCACACCAGATGTCTTGAGAGAATGCCTTAGGTTGGTGAAGAAAGGGGGCTCAGTAAGAATCTTTGGGACGCACCACTTAGAGCCAGTAATGATTGATGTGGTAAAGTGGGAGGAAAAGGCGGTAACTATAGGCATGTCAAATGAGGCCACACCTGAAGAAACCGCAGAAAGAATGGCAAGAGCGCAACGCTTATTGGAAGCTGAACTTATAAAAACAAAACCCTTCATAACCCATGTTTTCAGGCTAGAAGAACTACCACAAGCATTTGCCCTATTAAAGAACTCACCAGGGGAGGTGATAAAGGTTGCTATCACGCCGTGAAACACTAAAGGTTACGGTATATATCCCAGCCTATAATTACGGGAAATATATTGAGATGGCTATCCAGAGTGTGTTAAATCAAACCATGGAAGATTGGGAATTGATAGTCATAAATGATGGCTCAACAGATAACACCTCGGAGATTCTAAAGGGATATGAAAGCCATCCCAAAATTAGAATTATTGAGCAGCAAAACAAAGGACTAACTGTATCGAATAACATTGCTTTAAGGTTGTCTAGCGGTAAATACTTGATGCGACTGGATGCGGATGATTATTTAGACGAAAATGCCCTTCTGGTCTTGTCAAATGTCCTGGATAGCAAGCAGGAGATTGGCCTTGTTTACCCTGATTACTACGTTATTGATGAAGAAGGAGAAGTTCTTGAAATCGTGCGCAGGAAGAAGATAGGAGAAGAAGTCGAGTTGCTTGATTTACCTGCCCATGGCGCATGTACTATGTTCCGTAAAGAATGCCTGGTAAGAATCAAGGGGTATGAGGAGAGTATCGGTTGCCAGGATGGGTATGATATTTGGCTTAAATTTAACCGATTATTTAAGCCGTCTAATGTTAATGTCCCCCTATTTTATTATCGGCAGCATCGGGGGAACCTAACCAAGGACCAGCAAAAACTTCTGCGGACACGAAAGGCAATCAAAAGCGATTTCGTAAGGAAGTATTTGGACAACGATGTCCCTCGTGTCTTAGGTATTATTCCAGTGCTGAAGAAATCTCTTTCTTATCCCTATTCCCCTTTCGTAGACCTTGCCGGGAAACCTCTATTATGGTACACAATTCATGAAGCTTTACAAACGAAAACGCTAGATAAAGTTGTGGTCACTTCAGATGATGACGAAGTCTTGAATTACGCTAAAGCATTTGCTGATATCACTATTATAAAGAGACCTCCTGAGCTAACGAAATCTTCTTCGAAAATAGAATCCATTGTAATACACACTCTTAATGTTCTTAAAGAAAAGCATAATGTCCATAATCCGGATGCTGTCATGGTTTTATATGTTAATGTCCCACTTAGAAAAGCAACACATATAGAAGAAGCAATAAATACAATGGCTATTTTTGATGTTGATAGCGTGGTTTCGGTGTGTGAAGAACTGGCGTTTTGCTACACGCATGACAGAGATGGCTTAGCCCCTATCTGGAGCAAAAGGGACTTCAGGATAGAAAGAAACTCTATTTATAAGGAAAACGGAGCCATCCTTTTAAGTAAAGTTACTGCTGTAACGGAAAAGGATTTTTGGGGTAAGAAGATAGGGCATGTCATTATGCTCCCCGAGGAGAGCATAAAGATAAATAGTCAGTTTGAATTTTGGCTGGCAGAAAAGATAATATCCGAATGGGATGCGGGGAATGCTGAAGCTTAAAGGGGAGTCCTCCAAATGACTACAGCTACATCTAAACCAGGGACAATGAGACCTAAGAGAGAAATAAAGATAGCCCTTGCATACATCAGGAGATATAAACGGCTATCTGCCATAAATGCATTGGTATTAATTGGGGTAGCTGCTTCTGAAGCGTTTGGGATTGGGATGATTATTCCCATTCTACAAAGTCTGATTGGAGAGGCCGGCATAGATTTTTTCATCATCGACTATATCAGGTCACTATGTGCCTTTTTGCATATTGAGTATAATTTCCTGAATTTAATGGCTATTTTTGCTGTTATAATAGCGATAAGGTATGGTCTTACCGCTTTACAACAATATTTAGCTAGGCTTCTGAGTGCGTCCGTAACCTACGAACTCCGAGAAAGAGCTTTCCAAAACTTGATGGACCTTCCCTTAAATTACCATTACAAACAAAAGACGGGGGATATAATTGCCACTTTATACACTTCGTCGCAGAGTTCAGGTGTTGTGATAGAACAATCTATATTAGCCTTTTCAATGGTGATAATTTGCTTGGCTTATCTAGTTATTAACTTTTTAATATCCGTCCCGCTTACTCTAATTGTGTGTGTACTGGCTTCACTTTCATATTTTCTAATAATACCCAGATTTAGAATTGGCTTTATCCAGGGAGGTGAAGAGAAAGGTTTAATAGATAAAATTTCCTCGTTCCTAGTTGATACGCTAGGGGGAATTAAAATTCTTAAGTCGTTCAATAACGAAAGCTTCCATGTGAGGAAATTTAGGCAACTGAATTCTTCCTTTAAAAAACTTTCTATTCGGATACAGCTCAACCGGATGATAGCTGGTATTTTTTCTGAGCCTCTTATATTTCTAATCACAATTAGTTTAATGGTTTTTGCCATCCAGGTGTTAAATATGTCTCTTGTTTTGATGATAACCTTTTTCCTTGTTTTTATTCGATTAATTCCGCAAATTAAGGGGGTCAATGCTAATTATTTGCTGATTTTACAATTATTGCCGCACTTCTCAAAAGTTGAGGATATAGTTAGGCGAGAGAACAAAACATATCTTCCCGATGGCTCTAGAGAAATCAGGACAATTCGTTCTGGGATAGAATTTAGCCATGTTTATTTTAGATATCCCAGCTCTCGGGAGTCTGTTTTGAAGGATGCCAATCTAATGGTGGAAAAGAACAAAAGTACGGCTTTGGTAGGAGTCTCGGGGGGTGGTAAGACCACAATAGTAGACTTGATTTTAAGGCTGCATGACCCTGATAAAGGTCTTATCAAAGTGGACGGGATTGACTTGCGCGAGTTTAGGAGGAGTGATTGGCACCGGATTCTCAGTGTAGTTCACCAAGATCCGTATTTATTTAATGACACCATATATAACAATATCTTGTATGGAAAACTAGGGGCTACGAAGGAAGAGGTTATCAATGCTGCTAAATTGGCGAACGCACATGATTTTATCTCGAAGTTGTCCGATAAATATGACACCCAGGCAGGGGAGAGAGGAGTGAAGCTTTCAGGGGGGGAGAAGCAAAGGATAGCGCTAGCCAGGGCATTGATAAAAAACCCTGAGGTTTTAATACTTGACGAAGCTACAAGCGCTTTGGACAGTGAATCTGAAAGGCTCATTAAGGACGCTATTGCCAGGCTTATCACCAGCAAAACAATAATTATTATTGCCCACAGGATATCTACGATTGTGGATGCGGATAAAATAATTGTTGTTGATAATGGAGAGATTGTCGAAGAAGGTACTCATGAGGAATTGCTCCAAAAAGACGGTATATATAAGAAAAATTATAGTCTACAACTACTCACCGCATAAGGTTGTGTTGATTTGAAGGAGGTAATGCCTGAATAATGAAGAATCCCTTAAAAATAAAGCTGAGAAATAATGAACTCACCATCGGTAGTTGGATTACACTGGGACACACCGCTATCGCTGAGATTATGGCTAAAGCTGGATTTGAGTGGTTGACGATTGATATGGAGCACAGTGTAATAACCCTTGATACTGCCCAGCAGCTAATCCAGGTTATTGAGGGCTGTGGTGTTGTTCCCCTGGTCAGAGTTGGAGAAAACAATCCAAACATAATTAAGCGGGTGATGGATGCTGGTGCCTACGGAGTAATTGTTCCTATGGTGAATAGCAAAGAGCAGGCTGAAGCCGCGGTTAAGGCAGTTAAATATCCATCTGTTGGTACTAGAGGGGTAGGATTAGCTCGAGCTCAAGGTTACGGTGACAACTTTGATGAATATGCTGCAACCGTTAATGAGGCATCCATAGTAATCGCTCAAATAGAACACATAGATGCGGTAAATAATATTGAATCAATCCTTTCTGTAGCTGGGATAGATGGTTGCATAATAGGCCCCTACGACTTATCTGCCTCGCTGGGAATACCCGGTGATTTTGCTCATCCCGAAGTAATAGCAGCGTTGAAAAAAGTAGAACAGACTTGCCGGGAGAAAAAAGTTGCCTTAGGCGTACATATAATCCAGCCAGATTATAGGTTAGTCTTGGAAGAAATTGCCAAAGGCTACTGTTTTATAGCTTTTAGCTTGGACATATTGTTTTTGGGCAATACCTGCCGCGAGCAGATGGCAAGGCTTAAGGAAAATATAGAGAGGTAAATAATGAAGATAATAGGCATAATTCCAGCTAGAATGGGTTCGTCTCGTTTTCCAGGTAAGCCACTGGCAAAAATACTGGGAATTCCGATGATGGGACATGTCTATTTTAGAAGCAAAATGAGCCAAAGTCTAGATGAAATTTATGTAGCCACCTGTGATAAAGAGATTTGTGATTATGTGGAATCCATCGGCGGTGAGGCTATTATGACCTCAGATTCTCATGAGCGCTGCACTGATAGGATTGCTGAAGCACTTGAAAAAATAGAAGCAACGACCAGGAGCAGGGTAGATATTGTGGTCAATATTCAGGGAGATGAACCCATGGTTTTTCCTGAAATGATTGACGAAGCAGTAGCTCCAATGTTAATTGATAGCTCTATAGTAACCACCAATCTAATGGCGCAAATGAAAACCCGTAAGGAACATGAAGACCCGAATGAGGTGAAGGTGGTAGTTGACCAAGATAATTATGCCCTATATTTTTCCCGGGAACCCATCCCGTCATGGAAGAAAGGGGCAACCGAAGTGCCTATGTTAAAACAGGTATGTATCATTCCCTTCCGGCGAGACTTTTTATTCAGATTTAATCAACTTGAGCCCACTCCGCTGGAGAAAGTTGAATCGGTAGATATGTTACGGGCTATGGAACATGGCTATAAGGTAAAGATGGTTCTAACCAGTTTTGAAACCTTTAGTGTAGATACCTCTGAAGACCTGCGCTTTGTCGAAGAACGGATGAAAAATGACCCGCTTCTTCCAAAATATCAAGGGACTGAGAAATGAAAGAAGAAGAGATTCGCAAGCGGTCGGTGTTCAACCGCTATCTGGAACTGGTTGCCGAAGATGTTAAAACAATATTTACTGACCGTAGCTGTTTTATTCAGATTGACTGCCCGGCTTGTGGAGGTAAAAACTACCAGTCACAGTTCGAGAAGTTAGGGTTTACCTATGTGCTGTGTCCAGATTGTGGTACTTTATTTGTGAATCCCAGACCTCCAGCTCAATTGCTAATTGAATTTTACACTAAATCGCCTTCTACTAGTTTCTGGGTTCATGATTTCTTTCAACCAGTGGCTGAGGCTCGAAGAGAAAAAATCTTCCGACCAAGAGCAGAGTATATTAGAGATACCTTCCCCGAAATATCAAACGGGGTAATTGGAGATATAGGGGCTGGTTTTGGACTATTCCTGGAAGAATTAGCTAAGCTCTGGCCTTCGGCTAAATTGGTAGCCATTGAACCGTCTGATGAGATGGTGGCTATTTGTAAAGACAAGGGCTTGGAAGTCCTGCCTTATGCTGTGGAGAATGTTCAGGGCTGGGATAACCAGTTTGATTTGCTCACATCATTTGAGCTTTTTGAGCACCTATATAACCCGGGTGAGTTTCTGAACAAAGTCTGGCATTTATTACGTCAGGGGGGGCGTTTATTTCTCACCACCTTAAATGGAGAGGGTTTCGATATTCAGATATTGTGGCAAAAATCAAAGAGTGTAGCCCCACCGCATCATTTGAATTTTTTTAATCCGCGGTCAATAACGAGGCTACTTCAAGAGAACAACTTTGTTGTCGAGAAGGTTGATACTCCTGGTAAACTTGACTGGGATATAATAGAGGGAATGTACCGAGAGGGGGAAGTAGCACTTGGGCATTTTTGGCAGTTGGTTGCCGAGCAGGCTGGGCCAGCTGCTAAAAGTAGCTTGCAGGACTGGATATCGAAAAATGGTCTGTCTTCTCATATGAGAATACTGGCAAGGAGGGTCTCCCAGTCGTGAGCCTTCAAAGTTTCCTCAAACATATTTTGCCGAATAAAATAATTCTTTGGATTATCCGCTTACACCAACTAATACGCATTAAGTCTCTTCGTCCTGCTGTTCGTGAACAGAAACTATCACCTATTTACCATCAGTTAACCAAGATTGTTCCTGATATTACCCACCAATATACTTCTTCTGACTTAGACTCAGAATATTTGATAACCAAGGCTAGAGCCCAGCACTCCTTTCAAATTGCTCTGGTGAATGAAGCTCTACAATCTATTAATGGTCCGCCGAAGGATACAATAACAATCGTTGACATTGGTGATTCAGCCGGTACCCACCTTCAATATATAAAGGGAATCCACAAAGACCGCAACATTCGCTGTTTAAGCATAAATATAGATGGAGAAGCAGTTAGGCGAATTAAGGAGAAAGGGCTGGAAGCAATTTGTGCTCGTGCTGAGGATTTACCATCTCGTTCCATTGAAGCCGATATTTTTCTATCCTTTGAGATGCTCGAGCACCTGGCGAACCCCTGTGGGTTTCTCCGGAGTCTTTCTGAAACCGAGTGCAAGGCTTTTGTAGTAACTGTTCCTTATGTCAACTGTAGCCGAGTGGGCCTGTATCATATCCGGGAAAACCAAAAGCGCAATGTAAATCCTGAAGATACGCATATTTTTGAACTTTCACCAGAGGACTGGCGGTTGCTTTTCAAACACTCAGGATGGGCAGTACAAGCTGACAAAGTTTACCTACAATATTCCAGAAAGTCTCCGCTTCGCTTTTGGTTGAAAAGGTACTGGAAACGATATGATTTTGAAGGCTTCTATGGTGCCATTCTAAAGCCGGATAAATCCTGGAGTAGTTTGTATAATGGGTGGTAGACAAGAAGGGTTGACAATGCCAAGAATATTTATTTCCACTTCTTCTTTTGCCAAATATGATGCATCACCATTAAAGTTGCTGAAGGAAGTTGGCATGAATGTTCAGATAAATCCTTACCAGCGTAAACTTACCCCAGATGAGTGTTTGAATCTTTATAAAGATATTGATGGCCTACTTGCCGGCACTGAGGCTTTAACCGCTAAAGTCTTGAGGTCGGCCAAGAACTTGAAGGTTATATCGCGTTGCGGTGTGGGCACAGATAATATTGATATGGGAGCGGCAAAAGAGCTGGGAATTAAGGTATTCATTACAGCGGATGCCCCTACCCAGGCAGTAGCTGAGCTAACCATCGGTCTGATACTAGACCTGTTGCGCGGTATTTCTGCACAAGACCACTTAGTTAAAACCAGCTCATGGCAGAAGAATATGGGCAGCTTACTTTCAGGGAAGACCCTTGGCATTCTAGGACTGGGAAGAATAGGTAAGAAGGTGGTAGAGCTAACACAACCCTTCAATTTGAAGTATGTCGCCTGGGATAATTCGCCAGACAGGCAGTTTGCTGATAAATACAGCATTGAGCTTACCGGGCTTGATGAGCTGCTAACCAAAGCCGATATAGTGACAGTTCATCTTCCTTATACCTCTGAATTGAAGGGTATTATCGGAGAAAGAGAACTTAGTTTAATGAAACGAGGTGCCTTTTTGCTCAATACCGCTCGAGGGGGACTGGTGGATGAGGTTGCACTCTATAGTGCGCTAAAGGCAAAAGGAATTGCCGGGGCAGCCCTGGATACCTTTGACCAAGAACCCTATACTGGTCCTTTAACGGAACTGGATAACGTTATTCTCACTCCCCATATTGGCTCATACGCCAGAGAAGCCCGCATAGAGATGGAAACCCAGGCAGTAAAAAATTTGCTTCAAGGGTTTGGACTTTAAAAAAAGGCTCGCAATAATTAAAAAAGTACATCGTTAAAATATTTTAATACGCTGTGTTGACAACAGGGCATATTTATGGTTATGATGTGCTCATCTGGCAATTTCTTAATTGTCTTTGGGTTTTAACATTAAAATCAAGAGAAGGTGCTCATAGGAGTTTTGGAGTGATTAAGGCGGTTATTTTTGATGTTGACGGGGTTATAATTGAGTCAGCCGAGATTAAGACTAGGGCTTTTGAGCTGCTTTTTGCCGATTATCCTGATAAGCTAGGGGAAATTATTGACTACCATAAGAGAAATGCTGGTCTTTCCCGTTATATCAAGTTTAGGTATTTTTACGAGGAAATATTAAGACAGAAGCTTCCTCCCCAAAAAGAAGCTGAATTAGGGGAAAGATTCTCCCAAATTGTCCTGCATGAGGTTCTCAAAGCACCATTTGTACCAGGAGTCCTAGATTTTCTTACACGGAATAAAGACCGTTACCATTTCTTTATCGCTTCCGGCACTCCTGAGGACGAACTCCGTAACATTATTACCCACCGCAAATTGGACCACTTTTTCCATGAGATACACGGCACCCCAAAGCTGAAAGAGGAAATCATAGAAGATATTCTAAGCAGATACTCTTTGCAGAGGAAGGAAACTGTTTTTATCGGTGATGCTGAAAGCGACCGAGTTTCTGTTGACAAGGTAGGGGTACTCTTCATTGCTCGTATTAGCCCGGGGGATCATCAACTGCAAGACTGCCGTTGGAAAGTTAACGATTTAACTGGTCTGGATACCCTTTTGAGCAACATGAGTGCTTGTTAAAAGAAAGGAGAACAATAACCGATGAAAGCTATAGTCTTTGGTGGCTCAGGTTTTTTGGGGAGCCATGTGGCAGATGCACTCACCAAGACAGGTTATGAAACCACCATTTTCGATATTAAAAAGTCGCCATATTTGCAAAAGGGGCAGAAGATGATTCTCGGAAATATTCTTGATAAGGAGGCGGTGGAAAGAGCAGTAACAGGATACGATGTAGTATACAATTTTGCTGGGGTGGCTGACATTGAGGAGGCACCTAAAAAACCGGTCGAAACAGTAGAAAACAATATTCTTGGGACTACTATTATTCTCGAATCCTGTCGTAAAAATGGAGTAAAAAGATTTGTTTTTGCCAGTACTATTTATGTTTATAGTGATACCGGCTCTTTCTACAGAAGCAGCAAACAGGCCAGTGAACTAATTATTGAGAACTATAATGAGGTTTTTGGGTTGCCCTACACCATATTGAGATATGGCACTCTCTATGGTCCGAGAGCCGATGAAAAGAATTATATATACCAAATCCTAAAGCAGGCTATAACCGAGGGTAAAATTATCAGTTTTGGTAAAAGCGATGATTTGAGAGGGTATATTCATGTTGAGGATGCTGCTCGATATAGTGTAGAAGTCTTATCTAAAGAATTTGAAAGTGAGTATGTAATTCTTACCGGAGCTCAACCCATGAAGAGAGGGAAACTACTAACAATGATTAAAGAGATGCTTGGCAATCGTATTCAGATTGACTTCTTGCCAGTAGATTCAGAGCTTCATTATGAGGTCACACCCTATTCATTCAGTCCAAAAATAGCCAAGGTATATAGAGGTGCTTCTTACCTTGACCTGGGACAGGGAATATTGCAATGCCTAGATGAAATCTATAAAAAGTATTCCCCAGTCAAGGAGCTAAATGGTATTTTTATGTCAAACAGAGATTGAGTAAATAGTAAAGAGTAAGGGTTAGATGAAAGACACTATTATCGTGCATGCCAGAGATATAAAAAAAGCCTCACCCATAGCAGCCAAGAGGCCTTTTAACTGGCTCTACTTGGGACAAGATATCAAACAAAGGGAGAATATTTCCCAGGCGCTGGGGAAGGAAAATCGCTACTTCATTGGAGATTTATTACAGAAGGCTGCCCTTAGAGAAAAGCAGCCATTTCTCGATTTCATCGCCCAGCTAGGTCTTTGCCAGAAAAACAAACTTTACTGGTGGTCATCAAATACTGCCTATAGACACCCATTTCTGAGAAACGACCTCTTTTTACTCTGGTGTTATAATGCCATCCTTGACAAGATTTGCTCAGAAAAGAAACAAGATGGAGATAGAGTACTTTTTATTCTTGTCGAGGACCGTTGGTTGTATCGGTATTTGTGGGAACACAGCCAGAAGAATGGATATGGTTTTCGTTTTTTAAGCCGGAAATCTGTGCTTCCAGAAATTCTGAAGTCCGTAATTAGGGGCATCGCCAGTAGAGGGTATTTTCTGCTAAAGACTACCTACCAAGTTTGGCAGTCAAGAGGTATTGCTTCTAGGCGTAAAATCATTAGTAGCAAAGGGGATAGGCAGCAAGTTTATATTTATTCCTGGATACAGGATAGGTTCTTCCAGGGAAACGGGAAGTTTAACGATGCTTATTTGGGAAGGCTACCAGAAATCTTAACTAAAAACGGCTTTAATGTTGCCTACATTACATCTCCGTTTCTCTACCCCGCCCTAAAGAGAAAATGCCTGGATTACGGTAAGTATGAATTCACCTTCTTGGACCAGTACATCGATTTTGGCAACATAGTGAAGTGTCTATTTACCCTTTCCCCTATTTCTTATGATAGTAAGCAAAGATGGTTAAGGACGCTACTCTGGCGCCAAACCGTGTATGAAATTTCCTCGGTTCCTGGACACCTTCTTTATTACTGTGCTTTTAAAAAGTGGCTGAAAGAAATTAGCCGGGGTGAGATTACCATAGTCTACCCCTTTGAAAACCAGCCCTGGGAAAAAATGCTCTGTATGGCGGCAAAAGAGTCAGGCAAAAATATAAAGCTGGTTGGTTATCAACACTCAGTAGTCCCCGCCTTATTGCTAAACTATTTCCTTGGGGCTAAGGAGTCCAGTAATATGCCTCTGCCTCACACTGTAGTAGCCAATGGTGAATATACACTGGAATTACTTAAGAATGCCAGGTATGGGAATGTGGAATTGGTGAATGGGGGTGCTCTGCGATATGAGCACCTTCATGAGATTAGAGAACGCTTAACTAAAAAAGAGGGGAAATTAAAAACTGTTTTGGTAGCACTGCCCTACCTAGCTAATCTTGCCCGAGAGATGTTATTAACTACATTTAATACCTTCAAAGATTCGGAGGGGGAAAATATCAGAATCATTATAAAGCCCCATCCAGTTGTGCCCTTAAAACGCTTAAAAATGCAGCCGTTGTCTTGGCCGGCGCATTTTCAGAAAACAGATAAATCCATATCGGAAATCCTTAAAGATGTCGATTTGCTTATTTACTCATCATCAACTACCGGCTTAGAGACGCTCCTGGCTGGTGTTCCAGTCATTAAATACTGCTCGGGGCATATTATTGATCTTGATACCTTAGATGCTCTTGATGGAGCAGCGGTAAGAAGTTGCTCTGAAAATAACATGAAGCAAGTGGTTTTATCAGCTCTAAATGAAAAGAGTGACCACTCAGCCCAACGACTTACAACGAGCCTTGACCGGTTCTTTTCTCCAGTTAACGAAGACGTATGGAAGCAAATCGTGAAGTGTTAAATGTCAGTACGAGGAGGGCTAACAATGGAAAAGCCTGAAGTGGTGATTTTATGTGGTGGCAAAGGCTCCCGGTTAAGTGAGGAGACGATTCTTAAGCCGAAACCAATGGTTGAAATAGGTGGAAGACCAATATTATGGCATATAATGAAAATTTATGCCCATTATGGCCATAAAAGGTTTATCCTTGCCCTAGGTTACAAAGGTGAAGATATTAAGAGATACTTCTATGACTATAGAATTATGTCGGCTGATTTTACCCTGCCTATGCATCCGCATGAGCCTCCACAGCTTCATAACATTCATAAAGATAATGACTGGGAAATCACCTTTGTTGATACAGGGTTAAATACCTTGAAAGGTGGAAGGATAAAACGTCTAGAGAAATATATAAAATCTGAAGACTTCCTTTTAACCTATGGTGATGGTGTAGCCAACATAAATATTGATGACCTTTATAAGTTTCATATCTCCCATGGTAAGATTGGAACGGTAACTGCGGTAAGACCTCCCTCAAGATTCGGCGAGCTAGTATTATCCAGCGATGAAGTGGTTAAATTTGAGGAGAAACCCCAGCTTGGCACCGGGGTGATTAATGGGGGGTTTTTCGCGTTTAAAAGAGAATTCCTGAAGTATCTAACGCCTGACGAAGACTGTGATTTTGAGTTTAGTGCTTTGCAGAAACTGGCTCAAGATGGGCAATTGAAAGCCTACTTCCATACCGGATTCTGGCAGTGCATGGATAATGTCCGTGATAGGGATTACTTAAATAGCCTGTGGGATGATAATGAAGCACATTGGAAGGTATGGAAGTGAAGGTCAATCAGGATAACCGCAAGCTGCTCTACCATCCAAAGAACATCCAGGAATGGTTAAGCAAAGGCACATGCCAACCAGTGACCGCGGAGATTGACCCAAGTTTAATGTGCAACCACAAGTGTCCTGAGTGCACCTTCCGTAACTATCTCAAGAAGCAGTTTATTCCAGGGCGTATCCTAAAAAGATTAGTGCCTGAGCTTTCTGCTGCTGGTGTCAAAGGAGTGATAATTTCCGGGGGGGGAGAGCCACTTACTAATCCTAATACCTATAGGTTTATCGAATTACTTGCCCAAGGAGGGATTGACGTGACCCTTTCCACTAATGGGCTTACACTGGATAAGAATATGGAATCCCTTCTTCGTCATTGTTTAAGAATCAGAGTATCAGTGGATGCTGCCTCACCCCAGGTCTATCTGAAGACCCATGGCGTGTCGGAGTCCTACTTCAAACGGATGTTAGACAATTTGCACGCAGCCGTTCGCCTAAAAAGAAATTTAGGCTTTAGGACTAACCTTGGCATTAGCTTCCTTGTCTCCAGCCAAACTAAGGAGGATATCGTTCCGGCTATGGCATTGTTTAAAGAAATAGGGTTAGACTTTATCCAATTTAAGCCGATGCAGAGATATGATGAGAGTAAAAGCCAGTGGTACTATGAGGACATTGGCTCCCTCGAGGAGTATATCGCTAGGAAACATGACTTCGAGAGTGAAACATTCAGGATTAGCTTCCTACGGGAGAAATATTTTGTGGGGGAGAAATATGAGAGGGGCTATACCAGGTGTCACGGTGCGTGTTTTGATTTAGTAATTGGCGCCGATTCTAAGGTATACCTCTGTTGCCATCTCAAGTATAATCCGAGTTATTGCCTTGGAGACCTTCAGTCAGAGCCTCTTATTAATACCATTGAACGAATCAGGTCAAATTCTCGCGTGACAAAGGATTGCGTCCCTCTCTGCCGGCTGGACGCTATTAATGAACTCCTTGAAGATTTTCCCAACAATCCAGATAATGCTATCCATGTCTTGAACCAGTTTAAAGGGGACGATGCATTGGATAAGAACTGGTTATAACGACCTAGAAGAGATTTATTTAAAATTTTGGCATCGGCTTGGTCGAGGAATAATAAGAATACATATACCCTAACTTTGGTATGATTTAATGAAAGTAAGTGTGATTGTCCCAACCTATAATCGAGCACATCTTGTAACAGAAACCATAGATTCAATATTAAGCCAAACCTTTAAAGACTTTGAGTTGATAATAGTGGATAATAACTCTTCAGACAATACTGAGGAAGTGATTAAGTCATACAAAGATGAACGTATAAAGTATTTCAAGAACCAGAACAATGGGATAATCGCTGTTAATAGAAATTATGGCATAAGTAAAGCTCAAGGTGAGTATATTGCTTTTTGTGATGATGACGACTTGTGGTTCCCGGAAAAGCTGGAGAAACAGATGCAGGAGTTTGAAAAGGATAGCCAAATAGGCTTAGTTTGTAACAATGAGATAGGTTTTGATGATAGGGGAGACCATGGAGAGATGATTAAAACCAAGTTAAGGGGCAGGGACTTCTCCTTTGAATCTCTAATTTGGAATAATCATGTGTCCAGCTCTACAGCCATGGTGAGAAAGGCTGTTCTAGATGATGTAGGGGTAATGGATGAAAGTCCACAATTCGTGTGTGTGGAAGATTATGAGCTCTGGCTGAGGATAGCCCAAAAATACAGGGTCAAATATATAGATTTACCTTTAGGTAAGTATAGAACTCATCCTGGTGCGTATAGGAAAGGAGCTGTCAAAGTGCTAGGGCTGGACAGGTTAATATACAAAAAGTTATTAGATAAAGGGATATTAAGCCCTGAATTATATCAGAGGAGAATCAGCAAACTTAATCGTCAAATCCTGCTTTTAAAGTTCCTAACCTATACCGGGACAACTAAATACGCCTTGTTTTTTATGCGGCTACTTCGTAGTTTGAAAAGACTTATAAGTATGACAGGGCTTTTTAAAAGCCAAGGTACGGAGGACAGATCCCTAGGGGAATAGAAATTTATTCAGTACTGGCAAATTAAAGAGCAAGAGCTAGGGAAAGTACAGCCCCTTAGTTGCTTTTTCCAGATGAAATATGTCTGTGCTTTGGTGCAGCGGCAAAACGAGTAGATGTTCAGCTAGAAAATTCGCTGTGGGATATTCTTTATTGCCCTTTACCTGTCTGGGAAGCCAGGGCCAGTGGTTAACAGGAATCCCTCTGCTTAGTAGCTTCTGCTCAAAACTGCCCCCATCATCGGCAATGATGGGGAATACCTGTGGGCAGACTCCCTCAAGCAAATCTTCAAAAATTATGGTTACCCTGTGCTTTCTATGCAATCTATCTAGCCAAAATTTGTAATTTTCTCTCCTCCTGTTGACTATCTCATCAGGGTCTACTCTTTGTAAAACCTTAAGCGAGAGTCCAGATAGCCTCACTTTAGCCCTTTGATAATCCAGAGTGCTATCTCTTTCCACCTTGGACAAAAACTTGTAATAAACATTTCTGAAGTATTGCGATGGAAACTTATAGCGGGCTTCAAGATAACTCAGTAGTGAACTGAGAATATATTTGGAGGGGTTTATATGTGGAAGGCTCTCTTCGGCTAACCTAATCTGTGAACGGCTTCGGGTCTTCATCAATTGTTCATTGTTTACAAACAAAACTGCTCCATTTGGAACGGGTAAAATCTTCCAAATGCTGGAGAACCCGATATCCCCTAAGGTCCCCAGTAAGTGTGAGTTCTTTCTGCTCAAAAAGCCGTGAGCATTATCTTCTATGAGAGTGAGGCCGTGCTCTTTACAGATACTCTGGGTTTCAAGTAGCCTTTGGGGAAAGCCAAAATAATTCACAACCAATATAGCTTTTGTCTTCTGATTTATTCTTTTTTTAATATCTTCTATGTCCGGCTCGAGGTTCGTCAGCATCTTATAAAATGCTGTCTGTATGCCTAGTTCGTAGAAAGGCTCAGCGGTTACGTCACAGATGTAGGAGGGAAGTAAGACATTGTCACCCTTGGTATAATCTAAAATCTTCAGTCCGTCAAGGAGCGCTATTCTTCCATAGCCAGAGAGTGAGTAATTCTTAACGCCATATTGCTCCATCCATTCGAAGAGCTTTCTTTCTTTCTTTTTAAGAAATAGCCCTAGCGTTAAGTGAGGGCTTCCATTAATTAGCATACAGACTCCATTGTGGGGGACTCTCCGCCTACTCTTAAACTCGATTTAGCAGCTGATACAAGTATTTGGTTAATCTAGTAGTCTGAGAATAGGCTTTTTGGTAGTTATAGCACTTGACTGTCACGCCACCAAAGCTTTGCTTAAAGAAATTTATATTGCGCTTTGCTTCGTCTCCTTCTGCTTCTTCCTCTGAGGCTAACGTCCCCATATCAAATTTTTTGATTCCTTTGTCTTTAGCGTATTTTATTGCTTCCCAAATAATTAGTTTACTGGCATTACCTACTAAAGTAACACGTTCTTTAGCCTTTTCAAATCGCTTAGACCCGATTACCCAGGAGATCATATTATCTTCGTCTTCCAAATAGCCGTGGCCACTAATAATTTCGCCATTAAACTCAGCAACAAATAGCGTCACATTCTTTTTAATATCTTCCTGGCTTAGTAGAAAGCCCGATACCGCCTTTGTTTTCTTAACCGAACGGTACATTTCATAGAACTCACCATAATTTTGATTTAGCTTAATTTTGACACCAGCCCGCTCCGCCCGGTTTATGGGTTTTCTGCAGTTGCCTCTACTCATATTTGTCCAGATAGTATCTAAATCTCGGGTCAAATTAATGATTGAGGTAAACGCTGGCACGCAAGTAAATCCTTCAGCATCAACCTTGTTCTTGCAATGAACGAACGTCACGCTATCACAATTACTAACTTCGACGGGATAATCGCAGAACTGTATTTCCTTAATTTTGAATAGAAGAATTTTCCTATCAACGACTAACATTGTGGTTTCCTCTGTTTTGATTCAAGCAAGAAGCCAAATCTCCCATGGTCATCACCTTCAACGTACCTTCGTCTCTCTTTTGAGACACTATAGCCAGGAATGTTTCCAAATCTTGTAACAATCCCTTAGACAGTAGCAGGCTCCAGGGATGCAGCCAAATGTGGAAAACCTTGTTGGTTCGGATAGTTCTCCTAAGGCCTGTCTTAGCCCGAGATAGTAAGGTGAAAGGCACAAAAGGGTCATAAAAAGACATGGACCCGGGTATTTCCCAGATATCTTCTTTCCACAAAGGTAGAACCGGGAGCGCTATGAGCTTACCTATTGCTCCACTAGCTTTACGAATTAACAGTGGTGCGGTCTTCTTACAGAGCTTGGCGTCGTTGCCTCGGTAGATTTTAATTCCTTGACCCTTAAGGGCATCTATATGCCCTATAAAATTCCCAGGGAAGACAAACGATTGTGGGGCGAAACCCCATTTCCGCATTAAATTCACACCCAATTCAACTTCCAGCCTAGCTGCTTCTTGATTACAAAGAGAAAACGGAATATGGAAAAAGGAGTGAAGACCAATTTCGTGAGTTACCGGGCTAGCTAGGATTTCATTGATTATATCGGGAGCAGAATAGAGTGGCGAACTACAAATCTGACAATAGAAATCCCAATTGACCCAGCCATCCTTAAACTGAGGCAGATCCTTGGATATCCATCTTTTCCCCTCGCCTTGATTCAGGAACAGGTGCCCAACTACTGCCCAACTTGCTGGAATATTGTATCTCTGAAGCAGGTTGAGGAGTAGCTTAGCAACTCCCCTACCACATTGCGGGTCGTTGTTAAGTAATCTTAGAGCTTTATGTTCCGGATGTGCGATAAAGCCCCACCCCAACTCAAGATCTAAACTTATGACAAAAACGGGCTTAGCCATCTATTTATTATAGAAGTCATTATACTTCAACACTTTTGGCAAGTCAATGGACAGCAGGCTTTTTAAAAATAAACAACCTAATTTATGCTGTGTTTGTGGCTGATTGAACTTGTGCCCCACAGGTACATAAGAGTATAATGAGTTAGCATATTTGTAGGACATCTGGCTTATTATGTGCCAAATCATGAAAAGAAATAATCTTCCCTTCATAGCTGCAATTCTTTTCTTTGTCTGTATAACATTATTACTCGTATATCTTCTAGGAATGCGTCTTTATTCTCCGCTCCCGACTGCTGTTTTTTGGGTCCTAGTTATCACCGCAATTTCGGCAATGGTATTTCAAATTGCCAGAGTTCCGTGGCCCGGTTATGAACCACTCTTAGTCGTAGAAATTTTAATGTTCAGCATTATATTGCACATGATTCATCTAGTCCCTCACTATGGCTTCAGCGGTTTTGATTCACTGAGAAATTTGATGGTAGTAAGGGAAACCATTGAACAAGGCATGCTATCGCCTGACAGGCTAGGTGCCGCATCTATTGCTGCCTGGCCCTTATTACATATGTGGAGTGCCGAGCTGCACTTCATTACTGGGATTACCCCACGAAATATTGCTATGTGGTTTCCATCATTAGTTATTAGCAGCCTTTTTGCTTTACTCTTCTATATCTCTATGAAGCGGGTATTTAAAAGCAAGCAAGTTGCATTATTAGCCATGTTACTGATGGTGACAATACTATATTTCACATTTAGCGGGGCAATTTTTAAACAGGAATTTTTCGCCTTAGTTATGATGATGGCTGTGCTTTACTTTTTAACCAAGACACAGGTAAACAATAAGACACGGTTTGCTGTCCTTTCGATCTTATGTTTAGCCGGGGTTATATTTTCCCACCATTTAACTGCTTTTCTCTTATTGCTCCTTCTTATTGTGTGGCTAATCACTAACCGCCTTTTGGATATACTTGGCGGTAAGTGGCTGGCTTCTCCCAAAAAGGCAACCCTTGGCATAACTGGGATATTCACGCTACTTACTTTTATAGGAGTATTTGCTTACCAGATATATATAAATGAATCACTCCTATCGACTTTAATCAGCCTAAGTCGAGACCTCTTATATGGTGAACAGGGTGTGACACTTGCCGAAACAGCATACGTCGTAAACCCACAAGTCATAATAACAACTACGGGACAAATAACATTCTGGGGCTATTACCTTTTTCACACAGTGTTTGCCATCATTTTGCTGCGTGGCTTACTTTCCCGGTCTAAAGAGAGATTTCCTGAATTTTACTCACTTATCCTCCTCTTGTTTGTATATGGGGTTTGGGCACTTGTGCAGTTATACCTTCTGAATGTGAGAACAGCCGGGGTTGTTACTGTAGAACGCTTGCTTATGTTAGGATGGATTTGGGGACTTGCACCGCTAGTTATTTGCGTTTTGGAGAGCAAGCCAAGATGGGGTAAGCAACTCGGCATAATAGTACTGGCTGCGTTTATGGTGTTTAATGTTTATATGATACCACCTGTGGATTGGGACTTCCAGGCATCTGGAAGGATGGAAGGACATGTGGTTTTAAGGGAAGACTATGCTCTAGCTAAGACGTTAGCCCTTACCGGCGAGGGGGGAACCTTCAAGATGACCGGTATGGCAATCTATGATGTTCAAGGTTACTACAGTCCTTATTACCATCTGGGCAAAGTTGGCCCTGAATATTTGGAAACGTTTAACTGGATAGCTATTAAGAAAAAAGAGCTAGAAGCCTATGTCGAAACCGGCAATAGACTCATAGGAATGGGCAGACCATTCAGTTATAATATGGATATGCTGAATGAACTCGAGGAAATGATAATCGAAGATTCTTCCCAGAGTAGGGATAGGATTTACGATTCCAACAATCTCGCCGTGTTTAAATAAGCCATATTAGAATAGCGAGCAGTGATTTGGTGTGATTCATTCGCAGGAAAGTATAGCACCCAGTAATCTGGAACAATCGATAAACATCTAGGCCCTCACCCTAGGGCGAAACATGTAGCCCCAAATTCCTCTAATAATTCCGATAGCAACAGCAAAGAAACCAATATAGCCCACCATAAGTACTAACACGGCGTCTTTTGTTTTTTGAATGTACTGCCTTACCTTCATTAATTGAACGAGATAAAAAACTAAAGGTGATACTAAAATCACCAATGATAAATACAAAAGTGGCGCAATCTTGAGTAGAAATCCTAGTGTTAAGAGGACGACTAGAATCGGCACAAACCCAGCATTAAACAGGTAGCGAATTCCCATCTTAGAAGGGTGTTTACGATACATGGCTATTCCCCCGCTGGCACGGTGGTAGGCTTGCTTTATATAATCCCTAATACTGGGTCTAGGGTGTACATACACGATAGCCTCTGGTTTGAACGCTATCCGATAGCCCATCTGTTCCACCCTCCAAAGGATATCGTGGTCTTCTCCCGCTGACAAAGTAGTGTCGAATCCTCTCACTGCCTCAAATACGCTCTTTCTGAAGGATTGATTTGTCCCCACACTTTTACCACTACGACTCATGCGCCCATAACGGTCATGGATTCTTGTAACCTTTCGTCCACCGTAGGCACATACATAGAGTTGGGCAATGGTTCTCTGGCGCCAGTTTTTAACATCGTATTCTACATGCGAGCTACCTACTACTGTGCCTACATCTGAATCCTCATATCCTTCCACTAGGTTCCTTACCCAGCTTTCGCACACCCTATCATCGGCATCTGTGGTCATCAATATTTCACCGATTGCATTTCTAGCCCCGGTGTTTATTGCTGCGCTAACACCCTTGTTATAGTCATGGCACACTAGCTTGACCGGATAGCGTGATACAATCCCCCTAGAGCGATCACTAGAGCCGTCATCAACCACAATTATTTCCATTTTCTCTGAAGGATAATCCTGCTGAAGTAGCGCCTTGATAGCAGTGCTGACTGTTGATTCGGCATTATAGACAGGCAGAATCACAGACACAAATGGAAGCTTCTGCTTGTCTTTCCCTTTTCGATTACTTGCCATGTATATTCCCTAATGGTAATTGTCCTTCCCTTCTCCAAGGAATGTCGTTACCATTAAACAGCTCATTGGCAACCCTGTGGCAATTACCTTGATAAACAGGATAGTTTCTCTTACATTCTATAAGGGCTGAAAGAAAATCCTCTTTCACTGGCTTAGCCATGCATCCACACTGATACTTCCTCACTATTTCTGCGATTTCAGGCACATCGGTAGTTACCACCGGCCTGCCACAGACTAGTGACTCTACAGCTGATAGTGGAATCTCCGGACTATCCCTCAGGGTAAGGAAGGGGGTAACAGTAATGTGAGTTTGGGCATATAACGAGGGGGTATCAGCTACCCGGTTAATAACCTCGACTCGGTTTTCCAAATCTAGCTCCTTAATTTTTCTATGCAGAGTTTGATTATACTTTCCTCTCCACAAAAGGTACAACGAGGCTTTATGATGCTGGCTAAACTCAGCAAAGGATTCTAAGAGTAAGTCCAGCCCTTTTTCGATAAATGGGGCTTCACTTTCACTCTCCATATTGGGAGCACTGGCAAAAAGTATCCTAAACTCTTTAATATCGGGTGGTTCACTGTATTTGAATCGGCTTGAATCAACCCAGGGATAGATAAGGAATATCTTTCTGGACTCTACTCCCATAACCGTTAGTTGTTCTTTTATTCGGCGGCTCTGGGCGATTATAGCCGGTAATTTAGGAGCGAATTTACTAGTAAAGGTCTTGACTATGTCATCGTCAAAGCTAAAGGGGAGGACATTAATAATAGGAATGCACTTTCTTAAATCCAAAAGGGGAAGGAATCCACTGTTGATGCTGGCTGATAAATATATTATATCGAATCTCCTTTCAAACAGCTTGACAAAGGGGTAAAAGAAGGCACCATTAACTAGCCGGAGGAAAGGATTCGGCTTTTCCGCCCTTAAGAATCGAGTGTTTATGATGAGATATTGCCCCATCTTCTTAAGCGGCAAAAAACCCAGATTATTGCAGGTCAATACCGGAACTTTGAGCTCTTGCGAAAGCAAATACATCTGATTGGCATATGCTTCATTAAAGTGCGGGGCAAGTGCATCCCCAACTATACCTATTTTCCGATTAAGCTTCGCATTCATGGTTTTAGGGTTTAAGCTCAGCAGATTCTGGCTATAAACTGGTAAATTTGGTTGAAGGTATCTGGGCTGTAGGCAGACGGAATTTCTACCTTGTAGGCTGGTATATTCTCCAGACTGCTTCTCAAGCTCTCGGCTAGTTTCCTTTCCTGGGTAGCGACCAGGCTGTTGGGGAAAACAAAAGAGTAAGCGAGCATGTACCGTAGAAAGGGAGCGGAGCTTATACCAAAACTGGACATACCCATGCCTGAAAAGTCCTCCAGTCTGGCACTAAGTAGCAGGCTGTCTACGATTTGTTCTAAAGAAGCCTGGGGAAGGGGTTCAAAATTAACTCGTTTATCGGCATGTAATCCGCTGCTCCTAGTGATTAAGAGCAGAGTCTTTAATTTAGCCGATTTAGTCTCGTTCCCTCCAGCTTTTCCATGCTTGTCTCTCAGATACCGGGCAATAAATTGAGCCTGTTGGAGAATACCAAAATTTGTCTCGTTAGACAACTGTTTGGTCATAAAGTCAAACATGGCAGGATTCATAGGAAAGTCCAAAATCTTATTCTGGTGCAGAATCACTCTGTCGTCGCCGAGGCAGGTAAAGCCAGCACAACGCACAAAATCCATACACAGCGAGGTCTTAAAGCCACCAGCTCGTCCACTGAGCAAGTATGCCTGATTATCCTTGCTCACGGCTGCTGAATGGGTTAGAAAGTAGCCTTTCAGGCTCAGTTTATGCTCGATGATTCTGAGTAAGAAGGCTTGAGGAAAGAACAGGGATATGCGAACCAAGCTGAAAGGCTGCATTTGAAATTGCCTACTCGAATGGAGATTGATTATAGTATTTCCCTGTTCAAACCCTTTTATCTCCACATTCCAGCTTGCCCTCCCCTCAGACTCATGGCAGTAGAAGTAGTTATCCTTGATGTAATATTTATAGTCTACGAGGTAGCAGTTCTCATTTGAAGGGGTAAACCTGCCTATATTCAGGACTATATCCGGCTTTTCCACTTGCTCAACCTGAAAACAGGAGAACCTCAGGTTTATCAAGTCCCCGAAGTCAAATTTTCTATCCCTGATTATCTGAAATTTCAGGATGTCATGGATATTGTAGCTTAAAATCTGTTTCATCTGTTAAGCTTTCCTTGCCTTCATCGTCAGATATACTGAGTGCCTGGGGTCAGGGCGAGATAGCAGCCTCCACACCACAAAGCTGGTCTGTTCCAATTTTCTTGCTTAGCTCCAGGGTAAAGCTGCCATCACTACAGCCCAGATCCAAGAGTTTAGCGGATTTATCTGGCTCCAGGAGGTCAATGATAACCCTCCTATTTTCAAGGTCAGCGGAGTCTTGGAGTTTCTTTGACCATTCCCTCAGCATTTGCCTGCCAATTTGGTTATCCTGTCCAGGGTTTCATTATCGTATTTCAGCGGCACCTCTACCTGGTAGAAGGCCTGTGCCACACTTAAGGACTGACTCAGGTTCGCTTCATATCGAGCCCAATGAGTAGCCATATTGCTCCGGGGAAATAGATAAGAGTATTCCATCATATATTTAATGAAGGGAAGGGACTCAAGCTTTTGATTTGATATCACATGAGCGATAAATTCCTCTTTGCTAATCTTTTTCACCTTGAACTCCTTTCGGGGCAGAAGAAGAAAAACAGAGTGAACATTCGCCTTATCCTGTGTCAAGCCCGGGAATAAAGTTTTCGGGCTGATTTTGGTCCCCATCTGCAGTCCTGTTATTTTTTGGGAGATTTGATTAACCCTGAAAAGGAGTCTATGCCTTGCTTTCATCCTCCTTCTGATAAAAGGAGTTAGATTAAAATCTACGATGTGTAATGGCAAAGGAAAACTTAATACAGCATTATTACCCAAGATAACAAAATGGTCTCCAAGAAGCTTGAACCCCCTCTCCACAAGGTTTAAGGCAACGGTAGTCTTGCCAGCAGCACCTCGTCCAGTGAAGATATATGCTCTATCGTCCTTGACCACTCCAGAGCCATGCACAATAGCGTAGCCTTTTTCATTCAGCTTGAACCATATCAGGTGATTTATTATGAAGTCAGGGAGAAGCAGCCAGGCAAAGGGATTAGCTGAAACATGGACCTCCATACTGCCACCACTAAATCCAGATATCTTTAGTCGCCATTTAGCATATTTATAAGAATCAGAGCAGTAGAGGTAATCTTCCTGTATATAGAACTTATCGTCCAAGATATGGCAATTTGGGCTTTGTGAACTGAATTTGCCCAAGCAGATAGTAAAATCTGGCTCATCTTTTTGTTTTGACTCAAAATCCCGCAATTCAATGTCCCAGAAAGGAAGAATCCGGCTCAACAAAACAGCATTATTCACTACTTTAAAGGTGACAATATCATGGATGCTATAATACTTTTCCACAACTTTTACTAAATTCCCCGAACTTCTTTTAGCTTCTTAATACAGGCTTGGGCAAATTTTTCTATGTTGCCGGTTTCAATCAATATCCCATTCTCATCAATCACCTCTGGATGAGGCCCAATATCAAAAGCAACTACTGGCTTCCCACAAGCCTGCGCCTCTGCTACTGGAACATTGAAGGTCTCCCAGAGTGAACCCGTAGCGTAGAGATCACACATTGCATAGTAAAGAGGGAGAACCCCATGGGCGACAAAATTAGCAAATACTACCGAGTCGTCGCTTATACTCTTTAGATCTCGGAAATAATAGGCGTAATCAGGGCGCCCAACAATGACAAGTTTAGCACTCGGTATCTTCTCCTTAACCAAGTTGAAAGCACGGATTAGGAGATGAACACCCTTTACCGGCCGCAATCCTCCGACAAAAAGGATAGTAGGGTCACTCCCCAGGCCGTATTTTCTCCTGATTTCATAACCATTGACCCCTAGGTGAAATTTTTCCAAATGTATCTTGTTATATACAACTTCGCTGTCTAATCCAGTGTATTGCTTGAGTTCCTTCTGCGCGTATTTACTTACTGCAACAGCACTGTCTGCATTCTTTACAGTAAGTCTGGTAAGGAATATCTGCAATTTAATATAGATTCGCTCGTAGAGGTGTGGGAAGAATTGGGGATCCATAATTCCGTGATACCACACTTTATGCTCAACCTTATAGAATCTCTTGGCGAGGTAAGCCAGCCAAGTCATTGGATACTGGTGTGTAATAATTAGATCAAAGCTCCTCAGTTTGGGAAGCCACTGCAAAGTTCGAAATATGTCCAGCGGGAAGACCAATCGATAGATTCTCTCCCAGGTCGGATTTTTGGGCATACCAATAATAAATACGTTAACATTCCTTGGCCTTATGGCGGCACGCAGAGCAAATATGGCAACGTAGTTGCCCTGGGCCACTAGTTCTTGAGCCTGAAGCTCAGCTACTCGAGCGCCACCGTCATAGTCGACAAAGTTAGGATACAGTATGGCTATCCTCATAGTGACCTTATTGCTCCTCCTTTGTTTACCCCAATAACGTATCCTTTTTCCTTTTGGCCTAGTTATAGAATGATATCAGCCGAAACAAAAGACTAGAATAAGTAAGAGTGTAAATACGCAAAACTTTGCTGTTAACAATGTCTTATACTGTATGCACCCAACTATACTAGGTACTGGCATCACACTGATTGCTTCAATCTGCTTTAGTATCCCTTACCTGCCTTAATAGGTTCTCAACAAGCTTTGAGCTTTCTCTTAGTTGACTGCCAACACCATAAACTATCTTGCAGCCAATCTCTTCACATGCCTCTATTTCATTTTGTGGCATATTGTCATGGATTCTATCTCCCCCTTTGGCAAATATATCGGGCTTAACCAATTTTAATGTCTCGGCTTGGGTGCCATCGTTGTCCACGGTAGCGATAACCTCATCAACACAGCGTAATTCCTTCAGAATTTTCATTCTGTCTTCCAGGGGCATAAAGCAATAACCCTTCTTCCTTATCATATCTTCGTCATTACTGACCAAAACAATGAGATAATCACCTAGCGTCTTTGCTTTCTGAAAGTGTCGCAAATGACCAATGTGCAAAGGGTCAAAACCACCAGCTACAGCTACTCTTACCATCTCTTGCTCCTTAAAATATAATAGGAGACTAAGATCGCTATTCTCATTCTCTATTAGGAGCTCTCCTTAACTGCTGCCATCATCTCAATGGCTTTATTAGCATCGGTGACAAATTGCCGTACGGTATCACGGGTATATTTATGGTCTACCATTCGAGTAAGGAACGGGGGTGGGATGGTGATGATGTGAGCGCCGGCTATTGCCGCCTGAAGGATATCAGCCACCGACCTTATGCTGCCAACGATGATTCGGCTCTTATATTTCCAGCGCTCAAGCCAGTCAACCGAATTTTTGATAACCTCTGACACATTTCCACCCTCATCACCCACTCTGCCAGCAAAAATACTGATAAAGGTCGCCCCAGCTTTGGCCGCAAAAATAACCTGTCCTAATGACAGGGCTACTGTTGCATTAACCTTTATCCCTTCGTTTTCAAGTTGTCTGATAACTCCATAGCAGGGGGTGCCATCCTGAGTTGTCTGGGGAACCTTGATAACAATGTTCGGTGTCCAGGAAGCAAACTTATGTGCCTGAGCTACCATTTCCTCAAGGTCATTGGTGGTAACTTCAACGCTTACCGGGCGAGGATGAACCAATCTAGCAATCTCTGTCGCTCCCTTCTCTATGTTGTAAACACCATCTTTGAGCATTATGGAAGGATTGGTGGTAACACCATCAGCTATGCCCATCTCAACCCATCTTTCAATTTCCTTTACATCTGCTGAATCAATGAAAATTTCCATATGTATCCTCCTAGGTTAAGATTATTTGCACTGCTTCTAAGAGATTTGAGGCAATGGCATCGGGTCTTATATTTTCTTCATCCATCAGATGGCAGAGTTCGCACTTCATCCTGCCGAGAAGTATGGTCCTACATCCAGCACCCTTTCCTGCTTTAACATCAGTAAGCCCATCACCTACCATCCAGGACTGAGATAGATCTATGTTATGCTCCCTTGCCGCTTGAAATAGAAGCCCAGGTTTAGGCTTTCGACATTCACAGTTCACCCTTAAGCTCTCATCCACTGCCTCAGGGTGATGGAAACAATAGTATTCGCCATCAATGAAAGCCCCCTGTTCAGCGAGTTGCTCTCTCATTTTCTCTCTGATTTTCTCAAAAGTCTCCCATGAGAGATGCCCTTTTGCTATTCCCGGCTGGTTGGAAACTATGATCACTTTGTACTCCGTCTCTTTCAGCTTCTTAATAGCCTCACCTGCCCAGCGGAAGAGTTTCAATTGCTCTGCAGTGAACGGCGAATCAATAATCCCGTGCTCCTGGTAGTAGACAAGCTCATTTACCACGCCATCCCTGTCAAGAAAAACTGCTCGGTTCATAATTCGGTTATCTTCTGCTTTAGACAACTACAAATAAGGTGCTCTAAAGTCAGGTGAAAAGACTCCACATAGGGAGTGGAATTTGCCGGAACGACAATACAAGCATCGGCAATTTCCTTCATTGGTCCACCATCAAAGCCGGAAAGGCCAATGGTCTTACCCCCGTTCTCCTTGACATACCTCATCGCCTTGATGAGGTTTTGTGACCATAAGTCTGCTTTATCTCGCCCAGCACCACCATGTACGCTGATGCAGATAAGGACATCCCCCTCATGGAATTTAGTCTTGAGCTGCTCAATGAAGAGGCTATCAAAGCCTTCATCATTTATTAAGGCAAGCATGAGAGGAATGTTATCATTGAGGCATTCGGCTTTGAATCCTCTTTTTCCCTCAGGGGCGGCAGTCTTAAGCAGGTCGCAGGCGAAGTGAGTAGCGGTGGAGGCAGAGCCTCCGTTTCCACAGGTATAGACCCGATTTCCATTCCTCCAGGCATCAAAGAGGATTCCAATAACCTTATCCGTGTCCTCTACTGATATCTTTCGGGCAACCTCACTTACCCCAGATAGGTAATCCTCAATGAGTTCCCTGTTTTTCATAATTCCTCCGGTTGCCTGACTTATTAGGTGTTAGCCAGTATCTTCGCCCCATCAAAGTCAAAGTGAAACCTTTCCCACCCAAGTCCCATCTTGTGCATAGCCTCTATTACCTTGGACTTATCGCTGTTATTGCAGTAAAACATCAAAAATCCTCCCCCGCCGGCTCCAATCAGTTTACCTCCTATAGCCCCGTTCTTCCGGGCGACCTCGTAACACTCGTCAACAAAAGGATAGGATATCTTCGAAGAGCGCTTTTTCTTTGTCTCCCAGTGAACTTGAAGGAATTCGCCAAGGCTATCTACCTCTCCTTTTTCTAGATGCCTTCGTGTTTCCAAGCCTATTTCTTTAATCTGATGGAGATTTTGAATCATTGCCGGGTTATCCTTTCTACTCTGCTTGTCATGCTCAGAGAGTATCTCCGAGGCATTCCTCTCCTTACCGGTGAAGAAGAGGACAAGATTGCTCTCTAATCGGTCTAGAGCTTCCTCAGATATTCGCAATGGCTCTACGGTAACTCCGCCATTCTTCTCGAAGGTGAGGCAAGTGAGACCACCGAAAGCAGCCATATACTGGTCTTGTTTACCTATAGGTTCCCCTATGAGGTCTATCTCAATGTGACAGGCTTCCTCAGCGAGCTGCCTTTGGTTTATGAATTCACTCTTATAAGCATGAAGGGCATTAAGAAGAGCTACAGTGAAACTGGAGGAGGTGCCTAGTCCGCAGCCAGCGGGCACATCAGCAGCAGAATGAAGCTCTATTCCCTGTTCAATGCCAAGGAGCTTAAGGGCTGCCTTGAAGATTCGATGCTCTATGTCATCTACATTATCTATTATCTCCATCTTAGAATAGCTAAGTCGGATACTGTTATAAAATCTCTTGTTAGCCAAGATAGTGCAATATTTGTTAATTGCCCCGGCAATCAGGAAACCGCCATATTTGGAATAATACGCTGCGAAATCTGTTCCCCCACCTCCCAAGGTTATCCTTGTCGGTGCTCTTGAAAGTATCATTTCACCCTCATTCGGTTGTTATCTGACATAGCTAGAGCTTGGCTTTGGCTACGCTTGAGAAAGAACGTGGAGATAGATTACTTTTAGCGAACTCTTCGAAATCTTTAAGTCCCTGAGGTGAGCCTATCTCATAGAAGCGATTCCTGACCTCATAGGCAAGAAGGTCTCCCGTCTCAATGAGCCGTGAAAACAGTCGCTCCAGAGTATAGTGACCCTGTGGAATCATTTTAAGGATTTCTTTTCTGAAGATATTCGCTCCATATTCAATATAGACCATACCGGCAGCTCTTTCGCTCTTGCTAAACTTCTTTACTAGCTCTCCTGCTACAACGGTGTTGCTCCTCTCATATTTGTCGTAGTTTTTATAAACACTCATAAGAGCAAGATTATCCTTAGACTCAAAAAAGGACATGGCAGCTTTAAAGTTCAGGAATAGATAAGAATCGCCGTAGAGGGTAAAAAGGATATCTTCGAGCAGGTTCTCAGCGTTTTTAAGCGCTCCAGCGGTACCGAGGAGTCCATCCTCGCGACTATATTTCACACTCATCCCAAACCTATTTCCGTCTCCAAAATAATTCTCTATTTGTTCCCCAAGATGACCAATACATAAGATGATATCCCTTATTCCGTTTTCCCTAAGAAAGTCGAGTTGATGTTCAAGGAAAGGCTTACCCAAGATTTGAACCATGGATTTAGGGCGGTCTCGAGCTAAGGCTTCTAGCCTTGTTGCCAGACCTCCAGCCAGTATTACTACCTGCATCGTTCCTCCTCAAGCTTCATCCAAATTCTCTCTCCAGTAATCAAGAAGGTCGGATAGAGTTTTCTCCATAGGTATTTGAGGCTGCCAGCCGAGACTGAGCAGTTTTGTGTTATCGCCTACATATATCGGGTCATCAAAAGGGCGTAATTTTTCAGGGATTACTCGATAATTAATCTCCCTTCTAGAAAGGGAGATTAGCTTGGTTAGAATCTCTTCCGTTTTATATGCCTTTCCAGAGCAGAGATTATAAACCTCTCCAGGCTCTCCTTTCTCGGACAAAAGCCATAGCGCATTTACTGCATCCCTGCCATCAGTAAAGTCCCTGATTGTATTTAAGCTCCCTACTTCTAAGACCTCTTTTAACCCCTTCTCTATTTCAACTATACCTTTAGCAAAATCGGAGCAGGCGTCAAAGGTTTTCCTCGGGCCTGTCATATTAAAAGGGCGGACACGGATGACCTTCATTCCATAGACCTTCCAGTAAAAGTAACCAAGCATGTCTTCGCTTACCTTACTAACCGCATACATGCTGGTGGGTCTAAAATCCCCTTCTTCCGTTAAAGGCATTTCATTTTCATCGCAGGGTCCATATACTGAACTTGAACCCACAATTTCTATTACCGGAGCTATTCCTGTCTCTCTTATGCTATCCAGTAAATAGAATGTCCCTAACACATTGGTCTTTAGTGTCTCTTCAGGGTTCTCCCAGGACACAGTGACAAAGCTTTGGGCGGCGAGATGAAAGACAATGTCTGGCTTTACCTCGCTGATGATTCTCCTCACTCCCTGGCTGTCTTTTAAATCGCATTTCAAAATGGTAATCTTGTCTTTTAGATGCTTGATATTCTGTGTATCATCATAAGCCATTCCGTATATCTGAAGGCCTTTCTCTACTAACATATCCGCCAAGTGAGAACCAATAAAACCTTCGCAGCCGGTTATTAAAATTCTTGTGAACAATTATCACCTCTACTAAATAATGGCATCAAAGAACTCGCATTTTTAGACTTCTTGTTCCAAATGTCCTTGAACATTACTCGCTTTAGAAAAGATGCTTAAAGAAAGTTCTAGCTGATTTAAAAGTTCTTCTAATCTCCCTGGGCTTAAGTATCATCCTCTTCGCTTTCATCAATATATACCGGGGTCTCAGATAGTACTCACGAATAGCTCGTTCACAAAAGGCATTTATCTCCTCTGCTGGTAGGTTAGGTAGATTTAAAAGGCAATTATACCTCGTCTCTTCTATTACCCATTTGGAGTAGTCGGAAGTAGTAAGGTAATTATTTCTTTTTGCCCATTCAAAAGCTTCTGTACCCGGATAAACTTGGAGAGGGTAAAATTGCATGGTATCGCAGTTGAGTTCCTTGGCGAGTTTAAGGGTTTTTCCCATGGTTTCTTTGGTCTCACCCGGGTTACCGACAATAAAGCAGCCATGAACCGTCAAGCCTGCCTTTCTTGAATTTTTGACATATTCACGAATCTGCTTAACTGTTATCCCCTTGTGCATTAAATCCAGTGAATTCTGGTCTCCACTTTCAAAACCTGTTCCAAGCCCCCTGCATCCCGCCTCCTTCATCGCTAACATTGTCTCTAAGTCCAAGTCAGCCCTAACTTGGGCATACCACCTTATTTTGATGTTCCGCGCCAGAATTAATCGACATATCTCTCGTACCCTCTCTCTGTCAATCGTAAAGGTATCATCATCTAGTTCTATTGCCTTCACCTCAGGCAGCTTCTCAGCAATATATTCAAACTCGTCAACCACATTGGCTGCACTCCGTGGTCTAAATTGCCGGCTGTGAAAAGTCTGGGGATACAGGCAAAAAGAACATTTATAGGGACAACCTCTCGCTGTCAATATCTGTACCATGGGATAGTCCACAGCAGCGAAGAAATAGTTTTTGATGTTGAGATGCTTTTTGTAGACCTTGCTGACAAAGGGAAGCTCGTCAAGGTTCTCGATTAAAGGACGAGGTCTATTGTAAACCACGCTGCTGTTTTCTCTGAAGATAAGTCCATCGACAGCTCTCAAATCACCTTTATCACTCAGGCAGTAAGCAAGGTCACGAATCGTATAATCATATTCTCCCTTCGCCACCGCATCTACTTTGTTACTTAATAGAAGGGTTTCTTCAGGTAGAACAGAGGGATGAGTACCGACTAAAGTGATAAAGGCGGAGGGAAAGGCAGCTTTCAATTTCTCAACTACTTTGATGTCGTTGTAGATGCTGGGGGTACTGGTATCAACCACAATTAAGCGGGGCGAGGATTTTTCTGCCCTCTCGATGATATTATTAATGGAATAACCCTCTGCGGGGGCATCGATGAGGCTTACATTAAACCCATTCTGGTCAAGAACCCCGGCGGCATATACCAGCCAAAAAGGGTAGTAAAGTGTGCCCCCGATTGACACCCCAGGGCTTCGGGATGTTCTGGAAAATCTGTTCATGAATGGCGGATTTAGTAATAAGACATTCATACCAACTCTTCTTCCATAGCCTACTTAATGCCGGTTTTATGTGGAAGTATTATTCCTTTCCAAAACCCGAGAGTGTATAAAGTATGCTCGACAATATAGACAAACGGTATCGAAACTAAATACCTAATATCTCTTTCTCGAATTATGAACTTCAAAGCCATAGTTACTAATAGAAGACAATATAAGCCCAGTAGAGATAGAAAGGCCCAACGGGTAAACAGCAGTGATAGAACAACCAAAGGGATAACCAATGGCGGGATAACTTGTAAGTCCCAGGCTCGAATCACCCCTCTCTCTTTTCCATACCGATACATCTTTTTGGCGAATTTTCCCACGGTCCAGCCATGTTGGTGCAAAACTATTGCCTCTGGGGTATAGAGCAATTTTCCTTTCTTATAAAGCTTCTTATTCAGTTCCAAATCCTCTCCACCAGGTAACTTAATATTGAACCCACCTACCTTCAATATGTCCTGCTTACGATATACACTATTAAATCCACCAATGCTTCTTAAAAAGCGTTTGTTCTTGAAGAACCTTCCTTGTGGTGTTTTAGCACCTCCCAGAAATGTACCCATGGAAAGGTTGATTGATTTTTCCCACAGGCTGTCTCCTGTATTTTTTGTTGCCCCACCAACACCAATAATACCCGTATCAAATTCTTTAATTAAATTTCTTAGCCATTCTTTATCTGGTATACAGTCAGCATCGGTAAAAGCTATATACTCCCCTTTCGCCCTTTCTGTTCCAATCTGACGAGCGCAAGCTATGGATTGAGCACCCTCGTAGAATATTTTCACTAGGAAGTTCCTCGCCTTTCCCACCGTCTCATCGGTGGAATGCCCATCAACGATGATGACCTCATAAGGCTTTAGTGATTGAGAAAAGACCGCTTTTAGGCATTGCTCTATCTTAGCAGCTTCATTCCGCGCCGGTATTACTACAGATATCTTGGGTCTACTCACTCCTCTTACTTCCCCCAAATAAGCAATGCTTAAGGCGAATTCTGACTACCGAGAGGGCCACACCGAGTCCATGCTTGATTGCCTTTAAGTTAAGGGTTGATGAGACATAGGAACAGGAGATGACAACTTCTCTGATAATAGCCCCTCTTCTTCTGGCTTCCTCCAGACTCTCAATGCTAGCACTCATTCCCCTCTCAGAAAGGGGAAGATTTGTAAATGCCTTTCTGTTGTAAGCCCTAAAGCCACTTTGAGCATCGGATACCTTTGTCTTAGAGCCAAGGTTAAACAGCAAGGTAATTACACTGATGCCGAATTTGCGATAGCTTGGCATAATAGCCGATTGAATTGGTTGGAGAAAACGGGAGCCAATGACAACGTCTGCTTCCCCGTTGAGGATAGGAGTTACTAACTTTGGTATTTCATCCGGGTTGTGTTGTCCATCACCATCGATGATAACCAAAATATCAGCGGCATTTGCCTTCACCGTCTCGAAACACGACTTGATGGCTTCTCCATAGCCCCTATTTGTGCCATGATTTATTACCTGGGCTCCGGCTGCTCTTGCTGCTTCGGCTGAGCCATCGTATGAACCATCATCTATCACGATGACATGGTCAACATAGTTCTTGGCCGTAGAAACCACGTCACCAATAAAGTACTCGGTATTAAAACAAGGTATGGCGGCTACGACTTTAGGTCTAATTTTCTGAGAAGGTTGAGACAACTGCGGCATCACATCTCCCTTATCCTAATCTTCTTGAGGCCTCTTCTTTTGGTACCTACCGCTAGAATCCTCAAAGCATCCATTACTGTTTAGTCTATGATGTATATTATCTATTTAATACCCGAGATTCCGGCTATTCTTCCCCACCTTTGATTCCCACCTCGTTGAACAACCTCCCCAGCTCACGACGGGCAAGACGGGTAGGCTTACCCCCGCTTTTCTCCCAGCGTTGCACTGTAGACAGACTGACGCATATCTCCCGAGCCAAATCTTCCTGTGTCCAACCCTTCTTTTTTCGCAGTTCCTTTACCTTTTCCTTAATTTGTTCCATTATAGAAGACCTGGGCTACATTAGGTAAGGTTTTACCTTGGGTATTATTAAGGATTATAACACGTAATATGCCAGATGTCAATAGGTATGCCAGTTGGCAAGTTCCCACCAAAATTCAACCTTCTATGTTACCTCCAGGCTTGCCCACTTTTGATAAGTGTATAGAACTTCCTTCGGCGTATTGTCACTAGTACAAACCAAATTAATATTGCCATGCCCAAAAGTTCAGGTACATATACACCTGGGTCAGTGAACAGGCTATAGGAGATGTTCTGTGTCCAGTGGGTGAGGTCTGCTCTGGCAAAAGTAAAACCATAAATGGGCCAGAGAAGGGTTTGAGGAGTAAGCCACATTTGGTCAAAGATTAGGTGAGTAAAGGTACCAAAACAAAGGATGAGGAGCCAGGGCTTTCTATAACTCCGGTTGAGGTAAAATCCAGCGAGGGTGATGATAAGGAGAAAGAGAATAGTGTGGGAAAATATTCTGCCATTGCTAAAAGTGTCCCTGAAAAAGAACTGCCCTACAGGTTTATCAATGATGTCAGGGAGAAGCGAACCGATGAGCAGAAGCCTTATGTCTATCTTTTCTAAAAAGGCAAGCCACTTTGCGCTACCACTGGATGGGTAATTTTGTGTGGAGTGCATTCCAGAGGTAGACTCAAGGCGTTCCATTCCCGTATCAACCCTTGATGGAAGGGAGTGGCATTTGGCGAGAGTGCTTTTTAATAGAACTGCCGCACCAAGGGTAAGTCCAGCGTGCCCAAATATCAGCATCCGATTTCTGTCTCTTGCATTATAATATATCTAAAAAGAATAGCATAATAATCGTTGGTGATGACCGCTTGGTACAGAAATTATATAGGCTTGCAAGGCAGGTAGGCTTATGGTAGTATATGGGCGAAGTAAAAACAGTTTTTGAGGAACACGAATTTAGCCTCACCCCCAGGGCTAAAATATATAAGGTAAAGCAGGAGATTAAGAGTGGAACCTAGAATTGGTGTATATATCTGTCATTGTGGCAGCAATATCGCTGGTACAGTTGATGTAGAAGAGGTTACCAGGTTTGCTCAACAGCTAGACTCGGTAGTGATAGCACGAAATTATAAGTATATGTGCTCTGACCCGGGGCAGGATACCATCAGAAATGATATCAAAGAATACGAACTTAACCGGGTAGTGGTAGCTTCCTGCTCCCCGCTGATGCATGAGCGAACCTTCCGTAAAACCTGTGAAAGCGCTGGAGTGAACCGTTATCTATTCTACATGGCGAACATTCGAGAGCACTGCTCGTGGGTAACCGAAGACCCCAAGGAAGCTACCGAGAAAGCTAAGGCATTGGTCAGTGCAGCAGTAAGGCGTATTTATTACCAGGAGGCATTGGAAACCAAGAAGGTTCCAGTCAACCCCAATACCCTGATAGTAGGCGGAGGTATTTCCGGTATTCAGGCAGCTTTGGAGATTGCTGATTCCAAGCGTAAGGTCTATCTGGTGGAAAGAGAGCCTAGCATTGGGGGACATATGGCACAGCTGGATAAGACTTTCCCTACTCTCGATTGCTCAGCCTGTATTCTTACTCCAAAGATGACATTGGTGGGCTCCCATCCCTATATTGAGCTGATGACATATAGCGAAGTGGAGGAGGTTTCTGGCTATTTTGGCAATTTCACGGTCAAAATTAGGAAGAAGGCAAGGTATGTTGACGAAGATAAGTGTAATGGCTGCGGCTTATGCCAGACCAAATGCCCTTGGAAGGTAGATAGTGAGTTTGATGCTGGTCTGGGTAAGAGGAAAGCCATTTATACCCCCTTTCCTCAAGCGGTGCCTAACACACCAGTTATTGACCGAGAGCACTGTGCCTACTTTCTAAAGGGGACCTGTCGTGTCTGTGAGAAAGTCTGCGAGACGAATGCTATTGATTTTGAACAGAAGGATGAAATCATAGAGGTAGAGGTTGGTAATATAATCGTAGCCACTGGTTTCAGTCTGTTTGAGCCTACCGGTATTTATCAGTACGGCTACGGCTCCCTTGATAATGTCCTCACCAGCCTCGAGTTTGAGAGAATAGTTAATTCCTCTGGACCTACTGGCGGTGAAATTGTGCTTAAGGATGGTTCGCATCCCCAGAGTGTAGCCATTATCCACTGTGTGGGCAGTCGAGATAAGGACTACCATGAGTACTGCTCCCGAGTTTGTTGTATGTACTCAATGAAGTTTAGTCACTTGCTACGGGAGCATATTCCTGGAGCTGAAATTTATGAATTCTATGTTGATATCAGGAGCTTTGGTAAAGGCTTTGAGGAGTTCTACAACCGAGTCATGGATGAAGGGACAATATTTATCCAGGCCCGCCCTAGCGGGGTAACCGATGTAGCCGAGACGCCTGAGGAGAAGGGGAAACTCATTGTTCAGTATGAATTAGACAGTTCACAATGTCGCCAACCGGTGGACATGGTTGTTCTAAGTTGTGCTCTGGAGCCACAACCGGATGTCGAGGCTGTAGCCCGGCTATTCGGTATTAGCCGGAGTGCTGATGGCTTCTTCCTGGAGAAGCATCCCAAGCTCGACCCAGTGGCCACAATGAGTGATGGCATTTTCGTGGTTGGCTGTGCTCAAGGTCCCAAGGATATACCGGACAGTGTAGCTCAGGCTTCAGCCGCCGCAGCCCGGGTTCTGGCTATGATTAGCAAGGGCAGTGTCGAGATTGAGGCAGCTACTGCCGTTATTGATGAAGAAATCTGCTCCGGCTGCAAGGTTTGTGAGCTTCTCTGCCCCTATAAGGCTATCTCCTTTGACGAAGAGAAGGAGGTATGCCGGGTTAACGAGGCTCTATGTAAGGGGTGTGGTGTGTGTGTGGCAGCTTGCCCTAGTGGTGCTATCACTGGTAAGCACTTTACCACTGAGCAGATTATGGCTGAGATTGAAGGCATATTGGTATAAGGTATTAACTCAAGAAGCGTTGTTTGTTGGTGTTCTTCCACAACGATAGACGAGTGCTAAACTTTATAAAGTATAAGCTGGAGGCTAAGAGTGGAACCTAGAATTGGTGTGTATATCTGTCATTGCGGCAGCAACATAGCTGGTACGGTTGATGTAGAGCAGGTTGCCCAGTTTGCCCAGAACTTGGATTCGGTGGTAGTAGCTCGTGACTATAAGTTTATGTGTTCTGACCCTGGTCAACAGTTAATCAAAGATGATATTAAGGAGCTTGGTCTTAATCGAATAGTTGTTGCTTCTTGCTCGCCAACGATGCATGAACCTACATTCCGTCGCGTCTGTCAGGAGTCAGGGCTAAATCCCTATGTGTTTGAGATGGCGAACATTCGAGAGCACTGCTCGTGGGTGACTGAAGACCACGGGGAAGCTACCGAGAAAGCCAAGGCATTAGTAAGCGCTGCGGTAAGGCGGGTTTATTACCACCAGCCTCTGGAGACTAGGCGGGTTTCTATTAACCCCAATACCCTGGTAGTAGGCGGAGGCATTTCTGGTATTCAGGCAGCTTTAGAGATTGCTGATTCAGAGCATAAGGTCTACTTGGTAGAGAGGGAGCCCAGCATTGGCGGTCATATGTGCCAACTGGACAAGACCTTCCCTACTCTGGATTGTTCGGCTTGTATTCTTACCCCTAAGATGAGCGATGTAGGGTCTCATCCATATATTGAGCTAATGAGCTATAGCGATATTGTAGATGTCTCAGGGTTCGTAGGTAACTTCAAGGTCAAAATCAAGAAGAAGCCCAGGTATGTGGATGTTGATAAATGCACCGGTTGCTCGGATTGTGCCAATGTGTGCCCTGTTGAACTACCTGCCGAGTTTGAATTTGGGAGGAGCCAAAGGAAGGCGATATACCGTCCTTTCCCTCAGGCTGTTCCCAATGCTTTTACCATTGATAAACGGGGCTATCCACCCTGCCGGGCGGCTTGTCCTGCTGGGGTCAATGCCCAGGGTTACATAGCCCTTATTTCACAGGGTAAGTTCAAGGAGGCTCTTAACCTGTTCAGGGAGACTCAGCCCTTTGCTAGGGTTTGTGGACGAGTCTGCACGCATCCCTGTGAGATTGATTGCGAGAGGGGAGGAGTTGATGAGCCAATAGCCATCCGCTCACTAAAGCGCTTCATGGCTGACTATGAGCTAAAGGTAGGCAGAGAAAAAGCAACTCCGGTTGAGAAAACGAAGAAAGAGGAAGTGGCTATTATTGGCTCTGGGCCTGCCGGCCTGGCTTGTGCTTATGACCTTATTAGAGAGGGATACCCGGTTACTGTTTTTGAGGCTGCCCCGCAGGCAGGTGGTTTGCTGCGTTATGGTATCCCCGAATACAGATTGCCCAACGAGATAGTAGATAATGAAATTAGCTATATTGAAGAGCTGGGGGTGGAAATAAAGACAAATGCCCCAGTGAAAGACCTGGAGAATATTTTCAATCAAGGGTATCATGCCGTCTTCCTGGCAGCTGGTGCCGGCACCAGCCAGAAAATGGGTATTCCTAACGAAGACACCAAGGGAGTAATCCATGCCCTCGACTTCCTAAATCAGGTGAATTTAGGGACAGAGGTTAGCTTAGGAAACCGGGTAGTTATTATTGGCGGCGGCAATGCTGCCGTGGATGCAGCCAGAGTGTCCCGCCGTCTAGGAGCAAAGGAGGTTACGATTGTTTATCGTCGCTCCAGAGCCGAAATGCCAGCCGTCAAGAGCGAGGTTGATGAAGCGGAACGGGAGGGAGTGAAAATCCATATTCTAGCGGCGCCAGTCAAAATCCTGTCCCAGAATGACCACCTAACCGGTATCCGGTGCATTCAGATGGAATTAGGCGAACCTGACGCCAGTGGGCGTCGACGCCCAATACCTATTAAAGGCTCAGAATTTGATATGGATGTCGATAATGTAATCATTGCCATCGGTCAGGCAGTGGATAAACCGGCGCTACCCAAGGAGCTAGAATATACCGGTTGGGGCACGCTCTCTGTTGACCCGGTCACCTTGCAAACCAACATTGAAGGTGTTTTTGCTGGCGGTGACGTGGTGGCTGGTCCAGCCGATGTTATTGCTGCTATTGCTGTCGGCAAGGAAGCTGCCATCTCTGTTAGTCGCTACATCAGAGGAGAGGACTTAACAGAGGGAAGGCCAACCTCGATTAAAAGAGTACAAGAGGTATCAAAGGAAGGGGTGGAGAAGAAGGCGAGGAGTGCTATGCCAATGCTCGAGCTGGAGAAACGGAAGGGCTTTAACGAGGTCGAGCTAGGCTTCGATGAGAAAATGGCTATTGAGGAGGCCGGACGCTGTTTGAACTGTGGCGTGTGCTCGGAATGTATGGAGTGTGTTAAAGTCTGCGAGGTCAACGCAATCAATCATGAAATGGAGGAGGAGATTGTTGAGGTAGAGGTGGGTAATATAATCGTAGCCACTGGTTTTAATCTGTTTGAGCCTACTGGTATTTATCAGTACGGCTACGGCTCCCTTGATAATGTCCTCACCAGCCTCGAGTTTGAGAGAATGGTAAACGCTTCAGGACCGACTACTGGTGAAATTGTGCTTAAAGATGGTTCACACCCCCAGAGTGTAGCCATTATCCACTGCGTGGGCAGTCGAGATAAGGACTATCATGAGTACTGCTCCCGGGTTTGCTGCATGTACTCAATGAAGTTTAGTCACCTGCTACGGGAGCATGTTCCCGGGATTAAAGTCTATGAATTCTATCATAATGATATCAGGAGCTTTGGTAAAGGCTTTGAGGAGTTTTACAACCGAGTCATAGATGAAGGGACAATATTTATCCAGTCTCGTCCCACCAGGGTAACCAATATAGCCGAAACGCCTGAAGAGAAGGAGAAACTCATTGTTCAGTATGAATTAGTAGACAGTTCACAATGTCGTCAACCGGTGGATTATGAATTAGACAGTTCACAATATCGCCAACCAGTGGATATGGTTATTTTAAGTTGTGCCATGGAGCCACAACCAGATGTCGAAGCTGTAGCCCGGCTATTTGGTATTAGCCGGAGTGCTGATGGCTTCTTCCTGGAGAAGCATCCCAAGCTCGACCCAGTAGCTACAATGAGTGATGGTATCTTCGTGGTTGGCTGCGCTCAAGGTCCCAAGGATATACCGGACAGTGTAGCTCAGGCTTCAGCCGCTGCAGCCCGGGTTCTGGCTATGATTAATGTGGGCACTGTTGAGATTGAGGCAGCTACTGCCGTTATCGACGAAAGAATCTGCTCCGGCTGCCAGATTTGTAAGCTTGTGTGTCCCTATGCTGCTATCTCCTTTGACGAAGAGAAGGAGGTGTGTCGGGTTAATGAAATTCTATGCAAGGGGTGTGGTGCCTGTGTTGGTGGTTGTCCCAGTGATGCTATAAGCCTTAGTCACTTCACTAATGAGCAAATCCTGGCGGAGATGGAGGGTATGCTGGTATAGCAATACCCCTTAATATTCACTAGAGATAAAGTTCTTAATCTGGGCATAGGTAAATATCGGCCCGTCACGACATACGTATAGATTACCAATATTACACCGCCCGCACTTACCTACACCGCACTTCATTCTTTTTTCCAGAGTGGTTATCATTTGCTCTGGGGCAAAGCCCAGCTTTTCTAGCACAGGGAAGGTAAACCGTATCATAATCGGTGGTCCACAGACAACAGCTACGGCATTGTTAGCTGAGGGAGCTACCTGCTCCAATACCGCCGGAACAAACCCCTCTCTTCCCGTCCAATTCTCATCGCCTTTGTCAACAGTGGTTACCATGCTTACTGTTTTGTCCTTCTCCCACGCATCCGAGTCATACTTAAAGCAGAGGTCAGCAGGACTACGAGCCCCGTAGATTATGTCTATATTTTTATATTTATCCCTGTTATCCAAGACGTTCCAAATTAGAGACCGTAACGGGGCTAACCCGATGCCGCCGGCAACAAAAACCAGGTTCTTACCCTGTAAGAAATCAAGGGGGAAGCTATTACCATAGGGACCTCGAAAACCTATCTCAGCACCGACACCAAGCCGGTGGAGGGCGTTGGTTACTTTTCCCACCTTGTTTATGGCACACTCCAGGTGGTCGCTTCGGGTGGGGCTGGAGGAAATACAAAAGGTAGCTTCACCGATGCCAAAGACAGATAATTCAGCGAATTGCCCTGAGTCAAAGGTAAATTCTTTCTTCAGTTTCTCATCTTTAAAATTAAGATGGAAGGTTCTGACAGTAGGGGTTTCATCAATTATTTTCTCTACTATTGCTATGTGAGGCAGATAAACATTATCCTTGGCAAGGAATCTCCTCCTCTGGCTAATATCAGTAATTGTCATCTTCAGTTCTCCAATTATAAATACCACCTGGCCAAGTTGATTGAAGCTATGCCTCAGCTGGCAGTCTGTCCAGTGTTTGAGTAATATCCCAGTTTACCGGGCATTGACGAATGCACCTTCCACATCCAGTGCAGGCAATGACGCCAAAATTCATCGGGTAGAATCCATATTTATGGTATACCTTCTGTCTCACCCGCCGCCACTTTTCTTCTCTGGGGTTTTCCATTGGCATCTTGGTATAGATGGGGAAAGCACAGCTATCCCAGCTTCTAAATCTGGCTCCCAAGCCCTTAGCCAGTTCATCATTAATATCGAAGCAATAACAGGTGGGACAAAGGAAGGTGCAAATACCACAACTTATACACTTGGCGGCTATTCCTTCCCAGAAGTCCTGATTGTCAAACGAAGACGATAGTTTTCGCTTGATATCCTCAGTATCTATCTTTCTGGTTACCTTATTGTAGGACGCTTCTTTTGCTTCCTTGGCTTTAGCTTCATCGGCTTCACTTGCCTCTTCTACCCCGCTAGCTGCAGCGATTAGCTTTTTGCCTTTATCGGTAACCTCTTCAATTAAAAACTCATCACCAATATCAATAAGCATCAGGTCAACATCGCTTGATTCCGCCGGGTTGATACCAAGGGAAGTGCAGAAGCAGCTATCGTAGGGATTGGTGCATCCCAGACCAACAAGTAGTGCATTCTTCCTCTTAGGCAGGTAATAAGGGTCTTCGTAGGCGTCCTTAAAGGTCATATCTAATATGGCTAGAGACCTAGCATCGCAGGGGCGAATACCAAAAATCAGTTGCTTTTGCTCATTTGATGCTGGTAATTCTAGATGGTAACCTTCCTTATCTTTTTGAAAGTTAAACATTTTCTCCATTGATGGGAAGAAGTTACCTTTAGGCGGGATAACCGTATTTCTATACCAGTCTAGAAAATTGGCGTGTTTCCCATTCCACTTGCTCATGGTAGCAATGCCGCTTTCCTTTGACGGGGCAAGTACAGTAAATTCCTGACCCCACTGGCTGAGGAGCTTTTCTATGTCTCTTTTGTTTATCTTTCTATTAGCCATACTTTGCTTCTACCTGATGAAATCTTCAGCCTCTTCAGTCTCATAAGCAGTCATTAGTGGTGGGGCATCCTTATCCATTCCTGACTTATAATGGAATAGCTCATCCACCAGGTCATACATCTCTTTAGTCAGGCTTCTTAGTGGGATGTTTACCGGGCAGGCACGGTCACATTCACCACAATCAGTGCACCTTCCAGCCACATGAATATTTCTAATCGCCTGAAAGATAAGGTTATCCTGCCATTGTGGTATCGGTAGTATCCATTGTGGCTCGGATTCTTCAACAAAGCACCGCTGGCAAAAGCAAGCCGGGCAGATGTTTCGGCAGGCATAACATCTAATGCAGCGGCTGAATTCCTCTTCCCAGAACTGCCACCTCTGCTCCTGAGTCATCCCTTCCAGCGTTTCTACTTTCGCTCTACTAACTGTCTTATCGGCGACTGGGGTACTGGGTTCACCAAGAAGAACATCATATTCTTTAGGGGTGGGAAACTCGCAGCCAAGACAGTTGTCGAAGAGGACTTCTGTGATGGGAAAATCTTTTTTCTTACTATCAACCGTTACCACCACCCTGTCCCCGTCTCTGGTAATGTCATCTAGCTCATCCCTATCCTTACCCACTAACTGTTCTATCTTGCTCAGGTCAATTATCCCGGGGCAGGGGATACCTATAATTACCACTTCCTCTCTGTTTACCTTGTTATCCTGTATCAGGCTGACGATGGAGCGGCTATCACAGCCCTTGGCGACAACACCAACCCGACCCTCAATATCGGTCAGGTATACACTAAGATTGTTCACTATGAATGGGTTAATTACTAAGCGGTCAGCATCACCCTTATCCTTGGTTATTAATGGGGTGGTAGTAAATTTTAGACTTCCTTGCTCAAAGCCAATGATATAATCAACCTTACCTTGCTCTAGCAGGGTCTTAGCCTCTTGCCGTAGCCTTTGCTCCATCCCCTTGCCTTTCTTCAATAAACAGTTGGTTGGGACCGGTTTGCTTTAACTTTTCCGTCGTCTCAGTAACTACCTCAGCGAATTTCCCCCCTTCTGAGGCTGAAACCCAACTAGCCTGAATCCGTTGTGGTTCAATACCCATATATTCGAGGAACTTCTTGGTTATAGCTATTCGCCTCCGGGCACGGTAATTCCCCGTTTGGTAATGGCAATCACCGGGGTGGCAACCTGAGACCAGTACACCATCAAAACCTAAGCGTAGTGCTTTGAGGATAAAGAGTGGGTCCACCCTTCCCGAGCAGGGAACTTTTATTACTCCTATGTTGGCTGGATATTTCTTGCGACTAGTCCCGGCTAAATCGGCGCCAGCATAGCTACACCACTTACACAAGAAGCCAACTAATTTAGGCTCCCATTCTGACTCTTTTTTCATCCTGCCTCCGAGAGTAAAACCAAACTGAGGGGGATTATATCATAAGCGGTATGGTAGTATCAAGGGTTGAAAGATTTTTACGTCAGGAGGACATTACCGGATTAAGAATTTACTGGAGGGTTGGCATTTCGTTCATAGATGAGGTGTGGCTTAAAAATGATGCTTAATAAGAGTTTGACATTTTGTATATGTCATATTACTATTTCGGCAATAAAATAATGAGAACATTGTGAGAGGGGGTGATGCCTATACCAATGTGACGGAACAGCAAGTGAACCTTGGGCTATTAGAGAAAGGAGGTGAGTAATGAAAAAGTTCCTTTTAATTCCACTGGCGATTGTGTTAGTTACGGCTTTGATTTTTGGCGGTTGTAAGCCAGCGGAGGAAGTCCCAACAGAAATCCGTCTCGGCTGCAGTAGTGCGTTAACGGGCATGTATTCAGGTTTCTGTGTACACGGTGCTTTTGGCTCACAAGCGGCTGTCGATGATATGAACGCACTAGGTGGAGTATATGTAGAGGAGTACGGGAAAAAACTGCCCCTAAGACTTATACTTGCCGATTGTGAGAGCGACAACATAAAGGCAGGGACTCTTGCCGAGGACCTGATTGTCCGCGATAAGGTGCACTTCTTAATACAAGGTGGTGGCCCGCAACCGATGATTACCCCCGTATCTGCGGTAGCTGAGCGATATAAGGTGCTATGGATTGGCGTAGATGGTCTTAAGGAACAGTTTTTTGCTATACGGGAGTCGGTTAGTCCACCATGGAAATACAGCTGGAACATTTGTTTTGCCGTCGGTATGCCATATCCACCGGGAAGTTTTTGGGATAAGCCAGGATATACAGTAGCAGACTCAACAGCAGTCTTCCTCGACGATATCTTCGCGCGGACAAACGGGCGAGTCGGTCTCTACGGAACGGATGACGTAGACGGCAGAGGTTGGTTCGTGGGAACTGCGCCTATGGCGGAAGCAGCCGGTTTTGATGTTTGCGGTAAGGAAAAAGATTTGGGCATTTTCCCTATGGGAACTACGGACTTTACGTCTCTAATAAATGAGTGGAAGGATTTTGGTGTTGAACTAATTATGGGCAATGCTCCTGCTGTTGAAACCGGGACGATATTGAGACAATCCCGTGGGATGGGCTTTTATCCCAAGGCCGTCTGGGCTACAAAAGGGGCACTTTTCCATCAGGACATAATTGCCTGGGGTGGTGACCTACCGGATGGTGTCGTTACAGAATTGCACTGGCACCCGACATTTGATCCTGAAGATCACCCTGGTATTGGTGGCACAACTCCAATGTCATTCTATGAAAGATGGGTTGCTA
>CAZFRL010000004.1:0-51293 GCA_964521325.1 uncultured Dehalococcoidales bacterium
TTATGACGCAACCATACCTTGTTCGGTAACAGTTTATTTTGACGCAACACGGGCTGGGGGTGGTTTATTTTTTTAGTTTAGCCTTAGTGCCAGTTTCTGCTAATCTGAAGGCGAAGCAAGCACAGACTATTGCTGTTCCGATAAAAATAATAAGGGCTAAGTTTAAAGACCCTTTAACGTCCAGGATATATCCTGCTAACCAGGGCCCAATAAATCCTCCTATGTGTCCAATAGAAATTACCATCCCACTTGCTGCTCCAACAGAATCCTTTGGCACCATTTCCGCAGGAAGAGCAAGTATAATGGCGAATGGGCCGCCTATGGAAATACCAGCAATAACCATAAGCAGCCAGAAGAATGGTACGGAGAGGTATATTTCACCCAATGCTATCAAAGCCCATACTATAGCGGAGCCCCACAGAAACGGTTTCCTGAAACCCAGCTTATATGAAGCCCATGGTATGAGGAAACCAGCGGAGAGGTTTGCCCACAAAAAGGTTGAAGTTATTAATGCTGCCAAATTCGGTGTTGCCCCCTTCATCATCAGTAATGCTGGTGTCCATCCCGACCAAGTAAGGGCATGGAAATTAACAAGAAAGAATATGAAAGTCACCAGCCATAGTTCTTTGCTTCTCCACACCGTATAAGATGGCTTAACCTTCTCGACTGCATGTTGACTTTGAATGCTGGGAGAAGGCTCTTTCACTATAGTCCACCATAAGATAGCGGCCACTATGGCTGGAATAGTCCATATGTAAATGGCTCCTTGAAAGGTGTTGGTTATGGGAAAAACTAGTGGTAACGTGATAGCGAGGGAAATGCCAGACCCCGTCATGAGTCCGGTAGAGTATATGCCCGTGGCCAGGCCAATTTTTTGGGGAGGGAACCAAGCGCCTACAAGCTTGGGCAGGTTGGGAAAAATTAGAGCAAATCCGACTCCGTATAAGCATGTGAAGGCAAGGAGTGTCTCAAAACTTGTGGAGGTGCCTCTCAGAAGACTGCCCACTATCATCACGATAGCACCAATCCCGGCTGCCTTTCGAACGCCAATTCGGTCAGCAAGTATGCCGCTAGGTATGGCAAGTACTGCTAGCATAATAATTGGAATAGAGAAGAGCAGGCTAACCTGTGCATTACTCAAGACCAGTTCATCCCTGATAATATGTGCCATTGGTGGGACACAAAACATCGGCGCAAACATAGAGAAGCCCATTAGCCAGGCGCATCCCAGCATGACCCAGGAAGTTTGAAGATTTTGCCTATTGTGTGGGGGCATGATACTCTTTTGGTCTCTTTTTTAAATCCATAATAGAGTAAGTATCTCTTTTGGGGGTAGAGGGGAAGTTTAGCATTGTTACCTTGAAGTGTCAATGATTCCAACAAGTCCAGAACCGGCTACAGGAGCCGGTCTTCTCTGGTGAGGCTACACAGGGGGCTTTTGAGGCTTCACAAACCGTAGGTCAGGCGTGTTGCCAGGCGTATGGGTAGTCCTTGCTTTACCATTCTGGTTTGGGTGCCAGCAATATTGTAGGGAATACGGTAGAGCCTTATTGTTCTGGCTTCGTTATCATAGATGGCATAACTGGCTCGAGGGTCACCATCTCGGGGTTGTCCCACACCGCCAGGGTTAATAATCAATCGATTCTTACCCAGCGCCAGCCTGATATTAGTCGAGAACTGGCTAAAGGAACAGTCACCAGTTTCATCATACTTAAACACGAGGGGCACGTGAGAATGACCCACTAGGCAAAATTGTGATTTGAAGAAAGCAAAATTTTCCTTAGCATTGCTGACTGATAGCAGGTACTCCCAGACAGGTTCCCTCGGGCTGCCATGCACCAGAGTGAAATCACCTTTCTGAACAACCAGCGGTAGGCTCTCAAGATACTGTATATCCTCTGGGCTTAATTGCTGAGCTGTCCAGTGGCAGGCTGCGGCGGCATCAGGGTTAAAATTGGAGGTATCTATCTTGCCTATTGCTGCCCAATCATGGTTCCCGGCGACACAGACATGGTTGTATTGGCACAAAAGCTCAAGGCACTGGTGAGGGTCGGGACCGTAGCCGACAACATCCCCCAGGCACCACATCTCCTCCACTTTCCCCCCAAGCTTAATGTCTTCCAGTACGGCAGTAAAAGCGGCTAGATTGGCATGAATATCGGCAATAATTGCGTAACGCATTACTATAATAATATAACAGCTTTTGCCCGTTATAACTAGCAGTTAAACCCACTTGATAAATAACCCTTCGCTGCTTGACTCGCATTCTAAGTCAGACTATTATCAAGGGAGGGGGTGGCAAGTGTGGCAGTATATTGTTACCTTAATTATCGCGTTAATTGCTGTTTGGGTTTCCCTGCGATGGTCAGCAAAAGGCAGGAGTAAAACAGCCCTCGCCAGCTTAAGGAACGAAATTTCTACCAATCTTGGTCTTTGTAAAGTTATTTGTGACAATCTAGACAAAGATGTTGAGTGGCTTAAGGAAGGTAAAATAGGCATAACCCCGCTCGTGCAACCTCACACTTGGGCATGGAACGTAGCTAGATCGGCAATGACTCTTAGGGGTGAGGACGGTTCTGGAGCCCTGGAAGTCGCATATATTACCACTGACATCACAAATAGTCGTATCCGAAGGATTGAGGAACTAAAACACGGTGTCATACCCATACTTAAAGGCGAAAAAGTATGGCCGACAATTGAGGGAAATTGTGCTGCTCTCAAAAGCTACATACAAGAGCGCACTATACCTGCTTCCAAAGCTGCAAAAGATGTCGTAGATAAAGAATTGTCCAAGTATAAGTGGTGGCGCTTATAAAATGAGGACTGGAATCTTTTTTACCTATTTTGAGGGGGAAAGGCTGAGAGATTTTCCCCAGGCATTAGATGGCATCTTGGATAAGGAAAATGTCTCATATTATGATGCCGTTTATAGCTCACGCGATGGGCTTTACTACTTGGAACCGGTGTCCGAGGAGCTGCTACTCAAGGTTCACTCCCAGGATATGGTGCGGGAGGTGAAGCTGACCGGCGACTATGAATCAGCTTTATATTCAGCCGGGGGCACGGTTCAGGCAGCTGATGAAATCTGGCAGGGGAAAATCGATAATGCCTTTGTTTTTACCAGCTTTGGTGACCATCATGCCGGTAGGAACTTTTACGGTGGTATGTGTTATTTCAACGGTGCTGCCTTAGCTATAACCGCTCTTAAGGAGAGGGGAGTGAGGCGGTTTGTTATAGTGGATACAGACTGTCATCATGCTGACGGCACTAGGGACATCTTTGTTAACGATGAAGATGTGCTCCATATATGCCTTTGCCATCAGGACTACTCTGATAATCGCAATAATGTAGATGTCAGGATTCCCTCTCGCACCTCAGATGATGAGTATCTCGCCAAAATGAAGCAGGAGTTTGTGCCTCGGGCGGTGGCGTTTAACCCTGAGTATATTTTTTGGGAATTTGGCTATGATGCTACTCAGGGGGAATATGGGGATAAGGGTTTGACCATGGCTTGTCACCTCAAGCTGGCAGGGCTCATCAAAGGGGTGGCTGACGGGGTTTGCCATGGTAGGTTGATTACTATCTTGTGTGGTGGCTCAGGTCGGGCTGTTGCCACCTATACCATACCCAGGATTATTCGTTGTCTGGCTGAGCTGGACACGTAGCAGTAAGCGGTAGCTATCGGGTAATCTGGTAGAGAGCTATCCCCCATTTTCTGGAGTGGGCTTGCTTTAACCGGTTTAGGTGTGCCTGAAATGGGACTGAGCCGATATTTTCAGTGGACATTAGTACCGCATCTTCTTTATTATCCGTGTAATAGCCACGCCGCAGGCCCACCTGAATGAAGCCGTACTTCCGATAGAGACTCTGAGCAGCAGTGTTGGAAGCGCGCACCTCCAGAGTAATGATACGAGCATTTAACTCAGTAGTCAGGTCTATAGTGGATATGAGTAGCAACTCTCCTATCCCCTGGCGCCGGTAGGGCCCTTGTACCGCAATGTTGGTTATATGGGCTTCATCAGCCATAATCCAGAAGCCAGCGAAACCGACAATGTGTTGTCTATCTGATGAGGGCAGTTCATTGCTAAAGAAGCGGTCGCGATTAAACAACTGCCTCATTCTGGATGTCAGCCCAGTGAGGCTTTTTTGAGGGGGAGGCTTTACCTCAGTCTCCTCAGCCATTTTCTCTTCACCGTGAGCTACAATATAGTGGGCTAATCGGTTTCGTAGCTCGTTCTGATAGTTAGCCGGTGGCCACAGTGTGGGGAAAGCTTCACGGTCAATCTCAGTAACCTGGGCAATATCTTCTCTGCGCATCAGGCGCACATAGCAAGGCGGCAATATTTTATCCTCTCGACCAAAGTCTTAATCTGGGAATTATTGTAACACATTCCATTTCCCAATGGCACACCCGAGGTTGGTTATCGGGGGAAGATAGTTAAGGAGTACATCATGTTAAGCGAACACCGAGAAGCCTTGCCACCACCGCCTCAGGCTTTCAGCCAAAGCCTTACCAGACGCGCTGTAACTAATAAGGGGAGCTTTTTCAGCTCCCCCAGGTCTCCACTATCTTTACTACTTCACCAGCCGTCAAGAATAAAGGCTTCGCCCGACTTTCAGTCGTTCTTGACTGCTTTTTAATATTTCCTTTTAAAATCAATATTCAACAATCACATTTTAAGTGGAAAGTCAAAAGTTTATAAGAAATATGCCATTAATGCGAAGAAATATCTAAGCTTACATTAAGTGCTCTATCGACTTCTAACACCTTTGAGTCAGACAGTTTCCCTATTCTAGTGACTAATCGACTTTGATTTATAGTAAGAAGTTGCTCGAGTAAAACCGTACTATCTTTTGGTAGGCCACTCTCTTGAGCAGAAATTTCTACATGAAAAGGATACGACGCCTTTTGCTTAGATGCTATTGCTGCTATTATAGTTGTGCTAGAATTCCTATTTCCGGTATCGTTCTGAATAATTAAGGCGGGTCTTCGCCCGCCCTGTTCACTACCTCTGGGAGTTCCGAAATCTACCCAATATATCTCACCTCGCCGCACAGGCATTTAGCTCTCCCAATCTGGCCATTCCTCCAATGCAATATGCATGGATTCCTCTGCTAATTTACTGTTTTCAATTGCCATGGCTTTGTAACCAACCGTAAGTTCATCTATTTTAGGCAATTCTATATCTGAAGGAATCTCAATGTTTGTTTCATGCGAAGGTGAATACCAAGGTAAGGTTGCTACGTCAATTAGAAGATATCCTCCAGTAGTCGCAACAGCTGATATTCCTAAAGTTGTAAAATTGGTTCTCTGATATCCTGTTGAAAGTCCTGCAGCGGTAGACCTTATTACCTTTGCAACTGTTCCAATTTCTTTTGCTTCTACATTAACTACTTTCATTAAATCACCTTCCCATCTTCGGCAGCTACCCAACCTTGAGATAAAGTTCTCACTAGTGCTGGAGTATCTACACCTTGCATTCCAGCAAGTGTACCTCGCGCTCTAAAAATCACATTTTCCGTTACAAATATGTGCTGACATAACTTACCATTGCATATTGACTCAACAGCAGCTCTCTCATAATGTATCGTTTTGTTTTGTTCTGTACCTAAGTCATGCTCTGCACTAAAAGGTTTTGTTAATTTTAACCAATTTTCATAGTCTTTATACAGTTCCCACATAATCCTATCAATTTCCGCAGATGGTTTTTTGATATCTATTTTAATGTCATTCTCAGCTTCCGAACGTCCAATCAAATAGTTATGTGTTGGAAGTTCATGAGTAAGTTCCTTAACAATATGGTCTATCTTATCCTCATCTTGTAAATGCATTGACAATAAACGTTTTGCTAAGGAGCTAGTTTGTTCCCTCGCTCTATAAACTGCTCCTAATGCTAAAGGATGCACCTTATCAGCAAGAATATTTATTACTTCAACCATTGATTCTTCATTCTCTAAACCAATTTCAGTACGTGCTAAGTCTAAGAATCCGACCATATCTTCAACGCTAACTGGTAGTAGTGTAGCCAGTCCTGGTTGTTGCACACCTGGAGCTTGTGGATTAAATGGTGATGATACTGACGGGTCAATAGGGCTTAGAAATCCATGTGTACCCATGATAATATTGTCAGCACCCAATGCTATAAGTGTTCCGCAACTCAGAGCACGAAATGGTACTAAAACAGAGATTTTTTCACTATACTGCCGGAGAAGACTTACTAAGCCCCAGCCAACTATCGTATCCCCTCCTGGTGTATAAAGGAATAGAGCCAAATCCTCTGTTGGTTTAATGTTTGATAAATGCTCTGATACTAAAGGCAAAATATCAGGAGCAATTCTTGTCTCCATTCCTTGACGGTCTCCTGTTACTACCGTAAGAACTCTTGCCTTTAAGTTCTTCTCAAGTTTCTCAATTAGTTCTTTTCTTTCCTGAACTGCCAAATTTCTACTCCTATATAGGGCTAGAATTATACCACAATATGTCAAATGTCAACCATTCACTGACGCATTTTCATTCTATCACGTATCCCTTACCGTTTACTACACTATATCTCAAATCATGACCGTCATTTAAACATTCAGTTGCTAACATCTTTGTTAACATACTTCTTGGTATAATTAGTTATTAGACATTATTATACTTGACAATACAAAGCTAACTCCCATATTGAATGGTATCAAACACTACTTATTCTGACTCGTTTGGATAATACTTCTGTATTGTTTTATTAAAACTTCAAACTCCGACACCTCTTTAAGAACATCTAAAGTTTTCATTTGCTCCACCTATCCTTTTCACCATATAATCGTTATAGCATATAGAGGACATGGTGATTGTGTAATACTTAATGTACATTCGTCAATACTCTATATGCACAGGGTAATACCGTAATTGCAGCTAGACCTAGGCACGGAGTGAGCTTGAGGTTTAGCTGACGGAGGTTATCAGGTGCAGAATGAGGAGAGCCTTGTCCACCGTGCGCAACAGCGAGAGACGGAGGCTTTTGCCCAGTTATATGAGAATTACTTCGATAAGATTTATCGTTATGTGGTTTTCAAGATAGGAAACAGGACAGAGGCAGAGGACTTGACACAACAGGTCTTTCTAAATGCACTCCAGTCTATCTCTTCCTTCAAGTGGAAGGGGAGGCCCTTTTCTGCCTGGCTATTCCGTATTGCCCATAACCAGATAGTTGACTACCTGAGAAAGAAAACAAGGCAGGCTACTACGCCCCTTGACAAGTCGACGGTGATTAGTGATAGCAACCCCCAGCTGGCAATTGAGCGGAAGCTGGATATTGAGCAGCTACTTTTGGCAACCAAGCGGCTGACTAAAGCACAGCGGGAGGTGATTTCTTTACGCTTTGCTGGTGAGCTGCCTATTGCCGAGGTAGCCAAGGTTATGGACAAAAGTGAGGGAGCAGTAAAGGCGTTGCAGCACAGTGCAATAGTAGCCCTGCGTAAAACACTAGTGGTGACCAACAATGACAGCAAGTAAAGAATTTGATAATGTTCTGGATGAATGCCTGGAACGACTGCTGACTAAAGGCGAGACTATAGAGCAGTGTCTTCAGAGCTACCCTGAGCAGGCAGTCGAGCTTGAGCCACTGCTCCAGATGGCTGTGGCAGCTAAGAAGGCAGTGGCTGTCCAACCTCGCTCTGAGTTCCGAGCCGAAGCCAGATATCAGTTCCACGCGGCACTCGGGGAAGTAGCATCCCAAAGAAGTCGCTCCTTCTTGGGCTGGTTTCCACGATGGGCAACAGTAGTGGCTATAGTTCTCGGTCTCATACTGGTTGGGGGCGGTACAGTGTCAGCCGCTGGCTACAGCATGCCCGACAGTCCCCTTTATCCGGTGAAGCTGACGACAGAGCAAGTGCGGTTAGCACTAACCCCCTCTGAGCTGAGTAAGGCACAACTGAGTGCTGAGCTAGCGGATAGAAGAATAGTAGAAATAATCTATATGGCGAATAAAGGTGATGCCCAACAGGTAGAAGCTATAACCCAGCGTTTGGATGAGCGTCTGATAATGCTGGCCACGTTAGCCTCAACTACGAGGGATGTTACGCAAGAGGGTACGAAGGATGGTGGCGCCCCAGAAGTACTGACTCTACCATCTGTGGAACAGCCAGCACCTTCACCACCTGAAGAGGCCACAGGTGAAGGTGATGTACGCATTGAGACGGATGAACGAGCTAAGCTCAGGGTAACCGTGGCGCGTGATGCTGTCAATCATCCAGCAGCTCTCCGTTCTGTATTGGGGCAAGCCCCGGAGTTGGCGAAGCCGGCTCTGCGCCGGGCAATTGCTGTATCAGTAGCTGGCTATGAAAGAGCCCTTAAGGCTTTAGATTAGCCTAACCTTGTTAAAGATTGCTCCAGGTTGCCACTAACTAATTGGCGGCTTTTTCGTTATAATTATTAGTAGAAGAAATTTTAAGCGGGAGGTGGATAATGAAAAGGAACTGGTTATTGGCTGTAAGTTTGGCATTGGTGCTGGTAGTGGTTGGACTATGTGGCTGTAGTGATGGTGCAACATTCGCTGAGTCACCCTCATCGGTAGAGGTCAACGTGGCTAGTCAGCAGGAAGGGATTTGGGTTACAGGAGAGGGTAAGGTAACTGTTACCCCTGACATTGCTATCCTGCAGTTGGGCATTGCTGCTCAGGCAGTAAGTGTGGCTGAGGCTCAATCCCAGGCGGCTGAAGCTATGGAGAATGTAATGACAGCCCTGACTGATAACGAGGTGGCTGAGAAGGACATTCAAACCCGGTATTTCAGCATTCACCAGGTAACCAAGTGGGATAGGGAAACGGAAGAGGAGGTCGTGATTGGCTACCGGGTAACCAACATGGTGAGTGCCAAGGTAAGGGACATAGATAAAACCGGCACCATTATTGACGCTGTGGCTGAGGCTGGAGGCGACCTTACCCGAATAGATAACATCAGCTTTTCCGTGGATGAGCCTTCAGCTTATTATGAAGAGGCGAGACAGAAGGCAATGGCTGATGCCAAAGCTAAAGCAGAGCAACTGGCTGAACTGGCTGAGGTCACTTTGGGTAAGCCAACCTATATTTCTGAGGGTGGCCAAGCTCCGCCACCTATCTACCGTCAGGACATGTATGTTGAAGGAGCTGGAGCAGTACCAGCACCTGAGACACCGATTAGCCTCGGGGAGATGGAGATTAGCCGTACTGTTCAGGTAGGTTACGCTATTTTGGGCTAATAAATTTTGTTGGGGGGCTGATTGTGGCGGTTGCTAAACAAGTTATGAGATGCGGCAAGCCCGCATAAGACCTTACCAGCTAAAGTTACTCAAAATAACGGGTGAAAATAAGGCGCTGAGAGACAGGCGATGAGATAGGAGGGTTAGCATGTGGGTATTTAAGTATTTAATTTGTATGGTGCTCAAACATATTTTTGTAAACATATTTTGGGAAGATTCGCCTTACCAATACTGTTTACGATGTGGCAAGGTTGAGGTTCATGATGCCGTTAAATAAGGTGTTTTTGTAGGGAGTCGGAGGTGATAAGAGCCGACTGAAAACCGCTATCACTTAGAGCACGGCTGATAAAACACCAAAAATCAGATTGGATTGGAGTAAAAATCGAAAAATGAAATCAAAGATTATTTTAACATGTGCCATAGCTGTTATCTCACTTAGCCTCGTTGCTTGTGTGGCGGCACCAAAGCAAGTATCGGTCGATGCTTCATATGCAGGCAAAGAAGTCGAAATTGCTGTTGACGGCTCATTGATAGTAACTTTGGAATCTAACGCCACAACCGGCTTCCAGTGGCAGCTGGTAGAGATTACTGACCAAACTGTGTTAGAAGAAGTAGAGCACGAATACGTGGCACCTGAATCTGACCCCCCTCTGATGGGGGCTGGTGGTGAAGAGGTGTGGACTTTCAAAGCACTCAAGAAAGGCACGACTGAGTTATCCATGGAATATAGTCAGCCCTGGGAGGACGGTACGAAGGCAGCTGAAACATTCAGCTTAACTATAGTTGTTAAATAGAGTGCCACAAAGATAACCTCAAGCCACTGCTAACCAATTGAGAACTTTGTCGTTCTATATTAGTAAAAAGTAATTTAGGCAAAAATAAATTTAGAGGAGGTGAAAGGTGATGTCCAGGAGAATGAAGGTTATCGTCTCAGTGCTGGTGGCTATACTCTTGCTGACAGTGGGTGTCACAGCAACAGTGATGGCACAGGAGGAGCCCACGCCGCCAGCGCCACAAGCAGAAGAAAATGGTCTTCTAGCTAGAGTGGCTGAGATTTTAGATATTTCCTAGGAAGACCTAGTCAATGCCTTTAAGCAGGCGCGGCAGGAGATGCAGGAGGAGGCTTTTATTAAGTCTCTTGATAAGGCTGTTGAGCGGGGGCTCATTACTCAGGAGGAGGCTGATAAAATCAAAGGCTGGTGGGAGCAAAAGCCGGAAACTATAAGACCTAACCTTTTTCAGCGTATCTTCGGCTTCCCAGCCTTACGTTTCAGGCACATGTGGGGTGCTCATAGAGGATGGTTCTGGGCAAGACCACCCATACCAGCCGACTAAATTATCATATAGATAGCCTAAACAATGAAAGGGGAGCTTCGGTGAGGCTCCCCATTTATTTTGCCCGTAGGTTCATACCAAGGTTGAGTGCTTCCTTCCCAATATATGCCTATTCTGTGGTATTGCTTTCCCATAGGGTTGGCTGAGGCGCTTTTCCCTTGTTATAGGGCAAGCCGAGGTGCTCATAAGCTAGTTGGGTGGCTAGTCTGCCACGAGGGGTTCGCTCCAGAAAGCCCAGTTGCAGGAGGTAAGGCTCGTAGATGTCCATGACGGTATCGGCCTCCTCGCTGATAGAGGCAGCAATAGTGTCTAGTCCCACTGGTCCGCCATTAAACTTGTCAATGATAGTATGTAGCACCTTGTGGTCTATCTCATCTAGACCTATATGGTCGACTTCAAGCTTGGATAGTGCCTCAACTGCTACTGGTTGGGTGACTATGCCATCTGCCATCACTTGGGCATAATCTCTGACTCGTTTAAGCAGGCGGTTGGCTACACGAGGTGTGCCTCTAGCTCGGCGGGCTATTTCAATAAGTCCATCGGCTTCGGCTTTTATCTGGAGAATGCGAGCTGAGCGGTTGATGATTGTCTCCAGGGATGTCTGGTCATAGAAATCAAGGCGGTAAACAGCACCAAATCGGTCGCGGAGGGGCGGACTTAGTAAGGCAAAGCGGGTAGTGGCGCCAATCAGGGTGAAGTGGGGAAGGTTTAGTCGCAGGCTTTTGGCACCGGGGCCTTTGCCTATGATAATGTCTAGGGCAAAGTCCTCCATGGCTGGGTAAAGCACTTCCTCTACTGCCCGATTGAGGCGGTGGATTTCATCAATGAAGAGTACATTGTGGCTGCGAAGGTTGGTTAAAATAGCTGCCAAGTCCCCGGTACGCTCTACCGCTGGACCTGAGGTAATTCTGATGTTAACCCCCATCTCTGCGGCAATAATATAAGCTAAGGTGGTCTTGCCCAGGCCAGGTGGACCATACAGTAGTACATGGTCTAGTGCTTCACCCCTACCTTTGGCAGCAGTGATAGCTATTTGAAGGTTATCCTTAATCCTCGTCTGCCCAACAAAATCATCAAGGCAGCGGGGACGGAGACTGGTGTCAAGTGGTATGTCCTCAGCGCTGGGTTTACCCGATATAATGCGAGCTATCTCACCTCACCCCCGGTTTATCTTCTGTTGATAGACTACATTATTATACCACATCTTTGCCCGAGGCCGGGATAGATTGACAATAAAATAGAGTCGCCCTATTTTATGCGGGCGACTCCCCATTATTTCAGTTGGTGACTCCAGCAGACCTTAGATAGCTAGCGCCTCTTCCTCTTCTCCTTCTCCTTCCTCCTCTTCTTCGCCGGCTGCCAGTTCTGGTACCTCTTCGAGTTCGGGAATAAGTTGGCAGGCTGGAATCAGCTTGCCAATAATTACATTTTCCTTAAGCCCACTCAGCCTGTCTATCTTGCCAGAGATTGCAGCTTCAGTAAGCACTCTAGTAGTCTCTTGGAAGGAAGCCGCTGCCAGCCAGCTATCGGTGTTCAGTGAAGCTCTGGTTATCCCTAGTAATACAGTGTGGGCAGTGGCTGGCTCACCACCTTCAGCTAGCATCTTAGCATTAACGTCCTCATAACGTGACCTGTCTATAAGCTCCCCGGGTACTAGTTCGGTGTCACCTGAAGCATCAATACGAACCTTGGCCAGCATCTGGCGAACAATAACTTCAATATGCTTGTCGTTTATATTCACTCCCTGGGAACGATATACCTTCTGTTCCTCGTCTACTAGGTATCGCTGGACTGCCTCCCTGCCCAAAATATGTAGTATATCGTGGGGGTTAATGGAGCCATCGGTAAGTTGTTGCCCTGCCTTTACCTGGTCTCCAGTCCGAACACTAATATGAACGGTAGATGGGACGGTATACTCTCGTTCCTCTTTCTCTTCATAGGTGATAGACAAGTGCTCACTGTCAATAGTTACTTTACCAGCTACACGAGCTAGGATAGATTGAGTTTCAGTGGCTAAGGCTACTGATTCTGGCTTAACCTTGGTCTCAGGGGGTTGACAGGCTAATACCGTTCCTATATCTACCCATTGACCATTATCCACCGCAACCTGCCAGCCAGGGGGCAGCGAATATTCATCATGGAACACCTCAGAGCTGGTGATCTTAATCTTCCTTCCCTCCTCATCCTGAACTACATCAGCTACCCCGTCTATTTCCGAGATGATTGCCTGCGTCTTAGGTGACCTCGCCTCAAAGAGTGCCTCTACCCGGGGTAGACCACTAGTGATATCAAGTCCTACTACACCACCAGTATGGAAGGTACGTAGGGTTAGCTGGGTCCCCGGCTCACCGATACTTTGGGCAGCTATTATACCTACGGCTGTGTTAAGGTTGACCATACGCCCATGGGTAAGGTCTCGTCCATAGCACTGCTGACAGACGCCCTGCCTTGACCGGCAGCTAAGTGGAGATCTAACATGGACCTTGGTTAACCCGGCAGCGATAATTTCCGTTGCCTTCTGCTCATCAATTTCATCATTCTGGTCAACAATGATTTCTCTGGTCTGGGGATTGACTATTTTACTAGCGGCCAACCGACCGATTATTCGCTCAGCAAGCGATGGTAATAGTTCTTCCTCTTGTGGTTCGGATACCCATATACCGTCTGTGGTACCGCAGTCCTCCTCGAGAATAATAACGTCCTGAGCAACATCAATAAGGCGCCTGGTGAGGTAACCACTATCTGAAGTCCTCAGGGCGGTATCGGCTAATCCCTTGCGGGCACCATGGGTAGAGATAAAGTATTCTAGAACACTGAGCCCTTCACGGAGGCTCAATTTGATAGGAAAGTCGATTATTCTACCTGCGGGATCAGTCATCAAACCTCGCATACCTGCCATCTGTCTAATCTGGGAAATATTTCCCTTTGCCCCTGATGTTGCCATCATGTAAAGGCCACCATAGCGGTCAAGGGTTTGGGAGATGGTCTCGGTAATCCTATCAGTGGTTTCCATCCATACTCCAATGACGCTATTATATCTCTCATCATCGGTGATTAAACCACGGTGGTACTGGTTTTCAATAATGGCAATCCTTTCCTCTGCCTCTTCTAGTAGCTTGGGCTTATTCTGTGGAACCTCGATATCGTTCATGGCAATAGTAATTCCCGATTTGGTGGCATAGTGGAAACCTAGTTGCTTAAGGCTGTCCACAACTTTAGCCGTATCTTCGTTACTCAGTAGCTTGTAGCAATCAGCTACTATTTGCTTTAAGCCTGACTTATCAATTACTTTGTTGTAGAAGCCTAATTCTGGGGGTATAACATCGTTAAAGATGATGCGACCAACACTGGTTTTAATCCTTTGCCCGTCTCTCTGCCGGTCTACAACCTCAATCGCAGCTCTAAGGTCAATAGTGCCCAGTTCATAGGCGAGTTTTGCCTCCTCGAAACTGCTAAAGATTTGGCTCTCCTCCTTGGCTTCAGATTGGATGGTAGTCAGGTAGTAGCAACCGAGAACCATATCCAAGGTTGGGGTTACTATCGGCTCACCACAGCTGGGCAACAGCATATTGTGAGTACTGAGCATAATCTCTCTAGCCTCTCTGACCGCAGCTTTAGACAAGGGGATGTGAATTGCCATCTGGTCGCCATCAAAATCAGCATTGAAAGCAGTGCATACTAAGGGATGGATCTGAATGCCACTACCACCAATAAGCACCGGCTCAAAGGCCTGGATGCTAAGTCGGTGCAGGGTGGGGGCCCGATTAAGTAATACTGGTCGTTCCTTGATAACTTCCTCTAGTATGTCATATACCTCTGGTTTGTCTCTCTCTACCAGCCGTCGGGCACTCTTAATGTTGTGAGCAATGCCTAATTTCACCAGACGACGCATAACAAAGGGTTTAAATAACTCCAGAGCTATCCGTCTGGGCAAGCCACATTGGTGAAGCTTGAGTTCTGGTCCGACAACAATAACCGAGCGCCCGCTATAGTCAACTCGCTTGCCTAGTAGGTTCTGGCGAAAGCGGCCTTGTTTACCACGGAGGTTATCTGAGAGTGATTTTAATTTATGAGTACCACTAATAGAGACGGCTTTTCCCCTTCTCCCATTATCGATGATGGAATCAACTGCTTCTTGGAGCATCCGTTTCTCGTTGCGGACGATAACTTCTGGTGCCCCCATTTCTATTAAGTGGCGTAGTCGGTTGTTGCGGTTAATGACTCGTCGATATAGGTCATTAAGGTCACTGGTAGCAAATCTGCCTCCATCTAGTTGAACCAAAGGTCGAAGGTCAGGGGGTAAGACAGGTAACACGGTTAAAATCATCCACTCTGGTTTATTGCCACTGCGGCGGAGGGACTCCACTAGGCGTAGCTGCTTGCTTGCCTTCTTGCGGCGTTGACCTGAAGTAGATTGGATTTCCTGGAGCAGGCTGCTACGTATTTCATCAAGGTTAATGTCCTTGAGAATTTGTAGAATAGCCTCAGCTCCTATCCCTGCCTCGAAAACTTGACCATATTTCTGTTTGAGCTCATGATATTGATTCTCGGTGAGTAGGTCCCCCATTCTGAGGTCTTTTAGTTGTTCCATTTCAATGGCAAGCTCTTCCTCAGGTTGTGTCTCTTCCTCAGGCTGTTTAATTGCTTCTTGTCGTGCCTCTTCGTTAATAGCGGTGATGATATAATGGGAGAAGTATAGAACACGCTCCAGACTTCGCGGTGACAGGTCGAGCAATAATCCCAATCGGCTTGGTATCCCCTTAGCAAACCAGATATGACTCACCGGGCACGCTAGCTCAATATGTCCCATACGTTCTCGACGTACTTTAGCCCGGGCTACCTCAACGCCACACTTATCGCAAATAATTCCTTTGTAGCGTATCCCTTTATACTTACCACAGTAACATTCAAAATCTTTAGTCGGACCAAAGATTCTCTCACAGAAAAGCCCATCCCTTTCTGGCTTCAGGGTACGGTAGTTGATAGTCTCTGGCTTGGTTACCTCACCGTAGGACCAGCTCCTGATCTGCTCCGGTGAAGCTAGGGAGATACGGACAGCATCAAAATCATTAACTTCCAGCATTTTCCTCCTCAACCTCATTAAGTGCTTTCGTGGTTTCCTCAGCGAAGGCTGCCTTTTCCTCTCCTTCGTTAATCACCTCAATAGCAAGCCCTAAACTTTGCAGTTCTTTAACTAGAACCTTAAACGATTCAGGCACGCCAGGTTGGAGAATATCCTCATTCTTAACTATAGCCTCATAGGTTTTGTCTCGACCGGACACATCATCTGACTTGATAGTCAGAACTTCCTGAAGGTTATGGGCAGCGCCATAGGCTTCTAGTGCCCATACCTCCATCTCACCAAAGCGTTGACCTCCGAATTGGGCCTTACCGCCTAGGGGTTGTTGAGTAATCAAAGAGTAGGGCCCAATAGAGCGGGCATGAACCTTATCCTCAACCAGGTGGATTAGTTTCATCATATAGATATTCCCCACTGTTACCGGCTGGTCAAAAGGCTCACCGCTGCGTCCATCGCGGAGTATAACCTTGCCATTTACAGGTGGAGCAAGCTTCCTTTCACTACTTACCCTTTCCACTGCTTGCCGCAGTGCCTGTAAGTCAAGGTCTCGGCTAGCTATACCTAATTCTTCAAGCCAAAGGCGCAAGCAAACCTCTCTCGCTTCTCCCGAGTAGTCGTCACTGAATACTCTGTCTCCGTCGTAGCCATTACTTTTAAGCCACGCCTTAGCTAGTTCCAATTGCACCGTGGCATTCTCGTTACTAGGGCCAGAGTCAACCGCCCCAGCTTTCTGAGCTAGCCAAGCCCTAGCCAGGGCATCCTCAATATCAGTATCATCGGCACCATCAAAAACCGGGGTGAGTACCTTGAAGCCCAGTATCTGGGCAGCCCAGCCAAGGTGAGTTTCCAGCACCTGACCGATATTCATACGTGATGGGACACCTATAGGGTTGAGGATTATGTCTACCGGTGTGCCATCGGGGAGGAAAGGCATGTCCTCAACGGGGGCAATACGGGCGATCACACCCTTATTACCATGCCGCCCGGATAGCTTATCCCCTACGGAAATTCTTCGTTTCTGGGCAATCCAAACCTGCACTCGTTTTTCAACTCCAGCCGGTAGGTCATCACCAGTGAAGTCTCTAACATTAATCACTTTACCCCACTCGCCGTGAGGCACTCGTAGCGAGGTATCCTTTACCTCACGGGCTTTCTCACCAAAGATAGCCCGCAAAAGTTTCTCTTCAGCCGATAGCTCGGTCTCTCCCTTGGGGGTAATCTTACCTACTAGTATGTCACCTGGGCCTACTTTGGCACCAACCCGAATAATGCCAGTTTCATCAAGGTCACGTAGGCTTTCCTCACCCACATTAGGTATATCTCTGGTGATTTCTTCGGGTCCTAACTTGGTATCCCGAGCCTCTACCTCATACTTCTCAATATGAATAGAAGTAAATTTATCCCGTTCAACTAGGCGATTGCTGATGATGATAGCATCCTCAAAGTTATAACCTTCCCAGCTCATAAAGGCACACAGCACATTCTGTCCCAGAGCCAGTTCCCCCTGTTCAGTAGATGAGCTATCAGCCAGAACTTGCCCCTTTTCTACTCGGTCGCCTTTACTTACTATGGGGTTTTGGTTAAGGCAAGTACCCTGATTAGTGCGGACAAATTTCATTAGCGGGTATAATTTCTTATCACCGCTATCTTCGGTAACCTCTATCTGTGAGCTGGTAACTGAGGCTACCACCCCGGCATTCTGGGCATAGAGTACCTGCCCACTGTGCTTAGCCGCTTCCATTTCCATACCGGTGGCTACCAAGGGTGCCGTAGGGGAAAGCAACGGTACCGCTTGCCGCTGCATATTTGCTCCCATCAGAGCACGATTTGCATCATCGTGTTCTAGGAAGGGTATTAGTGCCGTGGCAACACTGACCATCTGCTTGGGTGATACATCCATAAAATCAATTTTATCGGGTGTCTCCAGTAAGTAGCGGTCACCATGCCTGGCTTCAACCTTCTCTGCCACAAATTGGCTATTTTGATTAAGCCGGGCATTAGCCTGGGCAATAGTATATTTATCCTCTTTGTCGGCTGAAAGGTAAACGACCTCATCAGAGACGAAGGGTGCTACCTTTATACTTCTAGGGGATAGGCGAGATAGCTTGGTAGCCAGCTGGGGGGTAATGGTAGTCCCAGCTTTTACTACAGTATTGCCCTTGTTATTAACCACTGCCTCCGTGGTTGTCTTACCCAGCAAATTGTCATAAGTATTGCTTACCTCAGTTATAACCCTGCGGTATGGTGTCTCAATAAAGCCATATTGGTTAATCTGGCTGTAGGTGGCTAAAGAGCCAATAAGACCAATGTTAGGTCCCTCTGGTGTCTCAATGGGGCAAATTCTACCATAGTGAGAGAAGTGGACATCGCGGACATCAAAGCCAGCACGCTCACGAGATAAACCTCCTGGTCCCATTGCTGATAGGCGGCGCTTATGCGTCAGCTCAGCCAATGGGTTCGTTTGGTCCATAAATTGTGATAGCTGCGAACCATTGAAGAACTCTCTGACCGCGGCTGCTATGGGGCGAATATTAATCAGAGCACTAGGAGTAACTGCTTCCGTGCTAATAATGCTCATACGTTCCCTGACTGCTCTCTCTAGGCGCAATAGCCCGATACGAAACTGGTTCTGGACCAACTCGGCAACTGTACGCACTCGCCGATTCCCTAGGTGGTCAACATCGTCTGGGGTATCCTCACCATTATTAACCATGAAGATATGCCTGATTATCTCTATGATGTCTTCCTCGTCTAGAGCTGGGTTTCTTTTTGAATCATCAAGCCCTAATCGTTTATTAAGCTTATATCGACCTACATTCCCAAGGTCGTAACGCTGAGGATCAAAGAGCAGGTTCTTGGTTAGTTTTCTGGCATTTTCAATATTAGGTCGGTCCCCAGGGCGCAATTTCTTATAGATATCAATTAGAGCATCGGATTCATTTCTAATTAAGGGCTCGCGTTGCATAGTTAACTTCATAAATTGATGCTCTGAAGAACTGTCCTCTTGGGGAAACAGGTTAAAAAGTTGCTCATCACTACTGTAACCAATAGCCCGTAGCAACGTAGTAACTGGAATCTTGCGTTTACCGTCAATTTTGACTGAAATTACATCCCGATTGCTGGTCTCAAACTCTAGCCAGGCCCCTCGGGTAGGGATTAATTTAGCCTGACACAATTCACGACCGGTAGTGGCATCTTCTTCAATGGTGAAATAGATACCTGGGGAGCGGAGTAACTGGCTTACCACTACCCGTTCAGCACCATTAGTAATAAAGGTCCCTTTAGCTATTATCAGGGGAATATCACCGAAGAATAGGTCTTGTTCTTTGATTTCACCTGTTTCCTTAACTAGTAATCGTGCTTTAACATAGAGGGAGCTTGAGTAAGTCAGGTCACGCTGGCGGCATTCTTGCTCAGGATGAGGCTTACGGAACTCGTAGTTTATGAAGTTAAGCTCCAGTCTATTGCCGGTTAAATCTTTAATAGGAGATGCCTCCTCCAGCAGTTGCTTTAGTCCCTTTTCTTGAAACCAGCGGAATGAGTCTAATTGAACTTTATTCAGATTGGGTACTTCCAGTATCTGGGGTAGTCTAGCGTAGGATTTTCTAGGGCAGGGAAACGTCTCTTTTTCAATGCGGGTTGGTGACATAAAAACCATTCTACTCCTTAAACAGACATGCAGAAATTTTGTATTAGTGTAGTACTATTCTGGAATAATACCTGTGGCTAGAGAAGGAATATAATAAGGTGAAACCTTTAGTAGCATAACTATAAGTACTAATACTACTACGATTTTTGATATTTGTCAAGCCCCATTCAATTCAGGAAGCAAGAAGTCTGGTAACTGTGCCCTTAGCAGTATTGGTCATTCTACAAGTAGCACGAATGGAATTACCTTCGCATAAAACCTTGATAACTTGTGTTTGTCGTTCTATACTTAGCTCATTCATAATTTTTTAACCTATTTGACTATATTATAGCATAACGCTCAAGCATTGTCAAGAGAAATATAAGAAAAAACTTATATTATTATACCACAAAATTATACTTGACAATATAAGAAAAAACTGATATTATGGGTATTGAGTTCACTTTTTACGACTATATTGATGAAACTGGAAATAACATCATAAAGAATTGGCTTAATAGTGAAGCGAAGGATGCAAAGGCACTTTTTAACCAAGTCATACCTCACCTAGAAGCTACTCCGCCACCCTGGAGCACAAAATACGTTATACGTATGAAATATGATTGGAAAGGATTTATTGAATTACGTAAAACTGGGAAGATACAATATAGACTGCTTGGTCAAATACGAAACCGAGATGTTTATTTAGTAGCGTTTGGCTTTCATAAGGGGAAATATACAACAGATGTAGCACCTGAAATAGCAGCAGTGAGAGTATCACAAATGATAGCCAACCCCGCGAAGTACAGGAGGAAGCATGAATACAACTAACGAGTACAAGCAAATGTGGGAAAGCCTACAAGACCCTGATTACCGTAAACAGCTTATTGATGAACATATTAATGTTGGTATTGCTTTTCAAATTCACGGTCTTAGAAAACGACAGGGACTGAAACAGAAGCAGTTAGCTGAAAAATTAGGAGAAAAGAAACAGCCCTTAATTTCTTCGTGGGAAAATCCGAACTATGGCAAATACACGCTAGGAACTTTGAAAGATTTGGCAAAGGCTTTTGATGTGGGTTTATTAGTTCGCTTTGTGCCATTCAGCACATTGGTTGATTGGACAATTAACCTAACTCCTGATGTTATTGCACCTCCTAGTTTCAGCGAAGAACAAAAACGCATCGCAATGTGGGATTGGGTGGCTTCTATCCCACTGAAAGACACAAGGGATATGGATGCATACGACTTATCAAATCGTATGCCAGTCCCAGTCCCACGCATTCCATCCACATCAAGGATTGGAGAGGAGGCCTTAGCAAATGCGTGAAGAATTTAGGGAACGACTTGCAAAGGAATATCGCTATGCTGTAACAAAGATGCAAGAGGCAACGCAGCTATCTCAAAAGCTGTTCTATTTCAGTGTCTTTTTTGGAGAGGCGCAGCGTGTGCTCAATTGGGAATGGGACACTGACCTTGTGCTCATACACATACTTACCATGCACGTCCATACACAAACCAATGCCGCAGTACAAATGCCAAGAATTGGACAAACAATACCTCTCGATTGGACAACCTTTTCTGATAAGCTGACCCAAGTTGCCTCTGACCTTGCCACCTACTTTGAGAAGGCAGAAGATGGGGATAGTAAAGAAGAACTATACAAAATATTAGGGTGCTTTGCTGAAATTGCCTATGCTGTTTCAGGGAATGGCAGTTATTTGTTGGAGAAAGGAACCTTTAAGCTTTAGTATTCCAACGTGTTTGGGCTGCTTTTTTAGCAATCTCACTTCGTTTTCTAGGTGTTAATTTTTCAGCTCTAGCCTTGCCACCCTTTAATCCACCTTTACGCCCTAAAGCTGCATAGTCAATATCTGGTTTAGGTTCTTTTTCAGTTTGTCCGGTTGCTTCTTGGACTACACGAAAAGCGGTAACGGCGAAGTCATGTTCCTTTTTCTTACGCTTTGCCATACTTAAATAGTAAGCTAACGCTCAAGCATTGTCAACGCTCAAGCATTTCAAAATGATACACTACCCCATTTCAAATTGACCCACTACCTGTTTTTGTTTGACAAAGTCTGTTCCTGCTGGGTATAATTAATACTTGGTTACTCCAGCTTAACCTCTAGAACAAATCATAAGGTTCAACCCACTCTAACAGGAACCAAAGGAAGGATAATTATGGAAAAACAATTATCACCACAGAGGAGTAGAGGGGGCTATTTGGAGGCTTTACTCAATAGCTGTCCTGATGCTATCTTGGCTATTGATGGCGAGGGGACAATAACATTTGCCAACAAAGCGGCCTGCGAGCTTGTAGAATGTGTGATGCAAGAGCTTATAGGCTCAAGCATCGTCACCGTTTACGAAAGCCTGGAAGCCGCCAAAGAAACAAATCGTAAGCTCCATATGAGTGGCGGGCTAGTCCATGACCATGAATCTAAAGTCAAGACAAGGGCCGGAAAGCTAGTTCCGGTACGCATTTCGGCAGCCCATATGAGAGATAGCTCAGGTAACTACATAGGAGCTGTAGGTTTCTTTGAGAAATACCGACCTTGGAGTGGGGCAGAGGCAGAGGTTAAGGCATACGCCGAGGAACTGGAGGCCAAGCTTGAGGAATGGAAGGACCTCGGTGCTCCCGTGTTTCAGCTTTATCCCGGACTTTCAGCAGTGGTGGTAGTAGGGCGTCTTGATATTGACCGTTTTATGCGTGTCACCAGCAGTCTGTTGAGTCATGTGGAGAGTATGAGGTCTAGAGTCGTTCTCGTCGACCTGTCTGCGGCACTGGTGGAAGATGCTACCACCATAGCCAGCGAATTATTAAAGACGATACGTACTATCCAATTGTTGGGTGCGCAGTGTGTCCTTGCCGGCATTCAATCATCCTTAGCTCAGGCGATAGAACCGTTGGTACCAGATGTCGACTCAGTCAAGTCCTTTTGTTGCACAGCTGTTGGTATAGAGGCGGCGCTTAATATCATCGGTTTTGAGATTCACAAAAAAGATTGAACGTGAGAGGGTGGCATCTTGGACAAGGTTTATCCCAGTACAGATGAAGCAGTAGCTGATATTCCTGACGGAGCCTCCGTTGCTATAGGAGGCTTCTTTACTGCCGGCTCACCTGTCCCTCTCATTCAGGCTCTAGCCAGGCAGGGAGCTAAAGACCTAACTATAATCTGCCAGTCGATGGGTCCAGGCAACGAGGACATTGACCAACTGGTTCTCAATAATCAGGTGAAGAAGGCTATTTGTAATTACCCTTTCTACCGCTCACCAACCAGAGGAGCTGATTCGTCCTTTGAGAAAGCCGTTCGGGCTGGCAAAATTGAGTTAGAAGTGTATCCCATGGGCACATTTATTGAGAAACTGAGAGCGGGTGGTGCCGGAATCGCCGGCTTCTATACCCCTACCGGGATAGGAACAGGCGTCGAGGAGGGAAAGGAGAAAAAAACATTTGGAGGACGAGAGTATCTTCTGGAAGTTGCCCTCAAGCCTGACTATGCCCTTATCTATGGTTATCAGGGAGACAAGATAGGCAACATTGTCTTCCGCAAGACCGCTAGAAATTATAACCCCGAGATGGCTAAAGCGGCTGGAATAAGCATCGCCGCCGTAGAGAACTTGGTGGAGGTGGGAAAACTTAATCCAGATATGGTTCATTTGCCAGGTATCTATGTCCAGCGAGTAGTGAAGGTAAGTAGGCCTAGCTACTATCCCACTGCCCAATAACGACTATTATGGAGGAGATAAATGGCGGAGGCGACTAAGAAATTCCAAGGATTATCCAGGGAATTAATAGCGTTAAGAGTAGCCAGCGAACTAGAAGATGGAACCTGTGTTAATCTGGGCATCGGCATACCAACCCTGGTCTCTGACTGGATTGAGGGTAGGAATATCCTATTACAATCCGAGATTGGCATGCTCAATACTGGTTCCCTAGCTACCCAAGAGAACGTGGACCAAGACCTTATCAATGCCAGTTGCCAGCCGGTAACTGAGCTGCCAGGAACCAGCTATTTTTCTGATTGTGAGTCCTTCGCTATGATTCGGGGTGGATATATGGACGTTGCTGTTCTGGGTGCCCTTCAAGTCTCAGAGAAGGGTGACCTGGCTGGATGGAATAACCCGGAGCGGGGATTTCCAGAAGACATTGGTAATATAGGTGGTTCTATGGACCTGGCTGTTGGCGCCAAAAAGGTCATCGTAGCCATGATACATGTCACTACCAAAGGAGAGCCTAAGATTGTCAAAAAATGCACCTATCCCCTTACCGCACGGGAAGTGGTCAAGACCATTATAACTGACCTCGCTGTCATTGATGTTACCCCAGAGGGGCTTTTGCTCAGGGAGGTGGCTCCCGGTCTGAGCGCTGAGGATGTCCAATCGGTAACCGAACCCAAATTAATTATTAGCCCTGACCTCACCGAAATACAACTGTAGGATGCCATTCTAAGACACAAGTTGTACCTGAATTCAAGCGGTGAGACAAATAACTCCTGCGGATACTATCCAGAGTCCTTGCTCAGGACAGCGGCTTCCAGTTCCAGGAGGGCTTGCTTCCGGTGTAGCCCGCCACCATAGCCGGTAAGCTTACCATCTGACCCGATGACCCGGTGGCAGGGCACTATAATAGCGACAGGGTTCCTGCCGATAGCTTGGCCTACTGGTCTGGCTGAGTTGGGGTGACCCAGGGCATGGGCTATCTGACCATAGGAGCGGGTCTCTCCGTAAGGAATCTTAAATAGCTGTTCCCACACCTGGCGCTGGAATGACGTTCCCCGCAGGTCAAGAGGCACACTGAACTGGCGGCGCTTTCCAGCAAGGTAGGCGTCAAGCTGGTCTGCTACGGTCTCGTTGAGCTTGCCACCATCCTGTATCTGGATGCCCTCTCGTTCCCATCGGGCAAAACGGGCACTTGCTCTATCCTCAGTCGTCACGCAGACCACACCTTGGTGAGAGATGACAATGATATAAGTGCCAAGAGGGCTATCATAGCTCTTCACAAATAAGGTTTCTGACATAATACGAACCCTTTAAGTAGATTCTTTTTGACTATAACACAACAAGTATTAAAAATTCCTCTATCTGAGCAGGGGAAAAATCCGAGGTTTTTGAGAGGTGTGGTTTATCTTCGTATTATTAAATCCAAAATGTTACAACTACCTGACAGTTTCAGCTAAATAATAGTCTATAAATTAAACTATTCCTTTTCCAACTTTATTATGCTTCACTAGATTTCCTCTACCTAGCTCCATTCGGCGGCTTGTGGCCAGACTCGGGCTAGCTCTTTAGCCAGAAGATGATGCTCAGGCTTGGCTAAACCATGGTCTACCTGAAAGAGTCTTATTGCTTCGTTTCTGGCTAGCTCTAATAGTCCCACATCGGAGAGTTTAGCCATACGAAGGTCAGGCAAACCGCTCTGTCGTGTGCCAAAGAACTCTCCCGGACCCCGTAATCTCAAGTCCTCCTCAGCCAAAACAAAGCCGTCCCGGACTTTCTCTATTATGTCCAGACGCTGTCTTCCTATTTCTGAAGGATTCTGCGCTAACAGCATACAGTAACTCAGCTCCTCTCCTCTTCCTATCCTACCTCGAAACTGGTGCAGCTGTGACAGACCAAAGCGGTCAGCACTTTCTATCAGCATTACCGTGGCATTAGGCACATCTATGCCAACCTCTACTACCGGGGTTGAAACCAGGATATCCAGTTTACCAGAACGGAAGCGACGCATTATCTTATCTTTCTCAGCAGCCGGCATCTGCCCGTGAAGCAGGCCTAACCTCAGGTCGGGGAAGACCTCCTGAGACAGACGCTGGTACTCAGCAGTAGCTGCCCTAGCTTGAATAACCTCTGATTCCTCAACAAGGGGGCAGATAATAAAAGCCTGACGACCGCTAGACACCTGGCGATGTATAAAGGCATAGGCGCTATCCCTCTGCCCTGGTTTAAGCCACTTCGTCTGTATTACCTGTCTCCCCGGGGGAAGCTGGTCTATAACCGATAAATCAAGGTCACCATACAGGGTCAAGGCTAAGGTCCGTGGTATAGGGGTAGCTGTCATTACCAGCACATGGGGACTGAACCCTTTCTGCCGTAATGCTGAGCGTTGAGTAACCCCGAATCGATGCTGCTCATCCACCACAGCTAATCCTAACTGGTGGAACTCCACCCCCTTTTGAATAAGAGCGTGGGTTCCGATAACAATATCTATATCTCCATTCAGGATGTGCTGCTGGAGTTCCTGTTTCCTCATTTGTTTAATGTCACCAATAAGTAAGGCTACGGTAAGCGGATGGGACAAAAGCCCTGAGTAAGTATGCAGGTAGTCCTTTCCTTCTTCCTGATGCCCGGTTCGAGATAAGAGCTGACAGATAGTAGAAAAATGCTGCTCAGCCAGAATTTCAGTAGGTGCCATAAAAGCCCCTTGATAGCCATTGATAGCTGCAACTAGCAAAGCTGCCGTAGCTACTACAGTCTTACCACTGCCTACCTCACCCTGCAATAGTCTGGACATGGGTTGCGGTTTCTGTAAATCGGCCAGTAGCTCCTCTAATACCCTTTGTTGAGCCGGAGTTAGCTGAAAGGGCAACGATTTTAGAAAAACATCTAGCGCCGGTGTCTTGGCAGTAAAAGGACTACCAGGCTGGCCCTCCTGCCAATCACGCTTCCGGCTCAGTACACCTAACTGGAGGAGGAGCAGTTCATCAAAAGCCAGACGAACCCGTGCTTTATCTTTTACTGCTTCATCCTCTGGATAGTGAACCTGACTTATAGCCTGGGGTAGTTCCAGCAGGTTGCACCGCTGTCTTAATTCCGGCGGCAGAAAATCTTCAACCTGCCATGCCCACTGGTCTATAACCCCCTTCATTAGTTTTCTTACCTGACGAGGGCGCAATCCCTGAGTAAGGGGATAAACGGGAACCAGACGCCCGGTGTGAATTAGCTCCTTATCCTCCATCAGCTCCCACTCTGGAGACTCAAACACATGCCGCCCATTAAACAAGCCTACCCTGCCACTGAGAATCACCTGTTTATTAGTCGCCAGCTGCTTGGTCAGATAAGGATTATTAAACCAGACCGCTCTGACATTGCCTGTCTCATCACCGACAATAGCCTCGGTGCTACGCCTGCCACCCAGCTTGACTTCTTGAGCCTGCCACACATTGGCAATTATAGTCTGCTCCGCTCCGACCTCAAGCTGCGAGATAAATTTCCGCTGGCTATAATCGAGGTGACGGTGGGGAAAGAAATAGAGCAAGTCCCTGATTGTCCTCACACCCAACTTACTAAACTTAGCCGCCAGGCTTGAGCTAATACCTCTAATATCAGTAATAGGGGCATTAATGGATTGACTAACCACCACAGTCTGCCTTTTTGCTTTCAAAGACGACCTGGTAGCTACCGGAGTTGGCTTAGCTTCTGCCTCTTCCTTTTTCATACCCTCTGCCTCAGCTAAAAAGTTAAGCACATCATTTATCCACTGTTTACGCTGCTGTTTAGCTAACGAGGCATAATTGGAGTTAACCAGGTGGAGTTTATGAAAGCGGTTCAGAAGCTGAGGAGGGGTTATCGACTCTATAGCCTGGCTAGCCCAGTTGTGGAGGAATCTATCCAAACCACCGATTACCGCTGAATTTACATAACCCTTTTTATGCTCAAGCTCAAGAATCTTACGCAGAGGCTCAACATTTATCGACAAGGTTCTGCCTCCGTTCGCCTCAGCGAATAACTAGAGGCGAGAAAAACTCAACTTTGGCATGTGGAAGGGGGGCAAAGAAATTTTCCCGTTCAAGTGCTCACCTTGACTGGCTCCTGCTTGATACCACTAATCTTCTCCCTTAAAGCTACAGCCAAAGTGCTTGGACCGCCATGAACCCCTAGGGCTGGTCCCAGTCTGGCAAGATGGATCTGCCTCTTATCAAAGATAGAACCTATGCGCTCCTTGAGTGAACTTGCCTCATCAGGTGTAGTGCTGTGCACAATAGCCACTTCTTGAATACTCAAGGCATCCTTTACAAAATTGAATAGACGCTCGATGCCTTTAGCACGGGTGCGAGCTAAGCCAGCAGGTAAAAACTCACCATCACGAAAAGTAAGCAGCGGCTTTACACTAAGTACGCTGCCCAATAATGCCTTCGCTTTACCAATTCGCCCTCCCAGAAGCAGGTATTTAAGGGTATCAAAAACACCAAGCAAATGTGTGCGAGGGATAGCCTGACATACCTCTTCCATTACCGCCTGCAAGCTTTCTCCAGCCTCAGCCAGTCTAGCAGCAGCCATGGCTATCAGCCCTAGTCCCATAGATACTGAAAACGAATCTACTACCTCGATACGGCACCCTGCCCTAACTAGCTCCCTGCCCTGAAGGGCTGAATTGTAGGTGCCACTTGTCTTGGAGGAAAGGTGAATAGAGACTATTTCATTGGTCTCCTTAGATAGCTGGCGGTAGGTATTGGCAAAATCGGCTGGTGTCGGCTGGGAGGTAGAAGGATGGGTAGAACCCTCCGCTAATTTTTGATAAAATTCATCACAGCTTATATCCACCCCATCCCGGTAGACCTCTTGTCCAAAGCGGACATAAACCGGCACCACCGTAATTCCCAACTTTTTAGCCACCTCAGATGGCAAATCAGCAGTGCTATCGGTAACAATCTTAACTGTCATAAAATCTCCTCACCTCAGTATATTAATTACTATTTATCGCCCAATATAGCTACTAACAGGAGACCCGGTCCGGTATGCGTCCCGATTACTGGGGTCGCCTTTGAGCGGTAGATACGCTCTTTAGGGAATATGGAGCCAAGCCGCTCAACAAGCCTATCAGCATCATCAGGACAGGCAGTATCTTCCACCGCCATCTCCTCAATATTGGAATAGCTCGCAGCAAAGTTATATAGATGCTCTATTGCCTTAGCCCGAGAGCGCTCCTTGCCAGCAGGCGCGACCACGCCATCTTTCAGGGTTATAAGGGGATTTATCTTAAACATTGACCCCATAAGAGCCTGTGCCCGGCCAATACGACCGCCCCTTCTGAGGTATTCCAGAGTATCGAAAGCGGAAAGAAAATCCACACGAGGAATGGTCTTTCGGGCTACATCTATCACCTCATCAAGGCTAGCTCCAGCCTGAGCTGCATTAGCTGCCTTCATAGCTATAAAGCCCTCTGCCATAATAGCCGATAGTGTATCAAATACTTCTACCCGGCATTTCCGCTTCATTAACTCTATACTTTGTAACGCCACCTCATAGGTTGCACTGAGCTTGGAGCTAACCATGATGGCAAGAATTTCATCCGTCTCTTCAGCCAGCTTGTCATATGCCTCAGCGAAGGTTCCAGGCGATGGCACTGAAGTGACCGGCAGGATTTTGCTGTGCACTAACCTATCGTAAAACTGCTCACTGGTCAGGTCAATGCCATCACGATAGGTCTCTTCCCCAAAGCTAACATTTAGTGGAATTACTGTAAGCCCCAACTCTTTAACCATCTGGGGTGGTAAGTCAGAGACGCTATCGGTAACAATTTTGACCGTCATTAATAATCTCCTGTCTTACTTCAAGTTAACCGCTATTATTTTTCGCCTAATACAGATATCGCCAAGACATGGGGACCAACGTGCGTGCCCACCACCGGACTAACCTTGGACCGGTAGATACGCTCTTTGGGAAATTTAGCGCCAAGCCGCTCAGCCAGCATCTCGGCATCGTCAGGGGTGGTAGCATCCTCTATTGCCATCTCCTCAATATGGGAGTAGCTCGTAGCAAAGTTATGCAAGTCCTCTATTACTTTAGCTCGAGACCGCTCCCTGGCGACAGGATAAGCCTCACCCTCTTTTAAGGTAAGGATGGGGCTCACTTTAAGTATTGACCCCAGAAAAGCCTCCGCTCGGCCGATGCGCCCCCCCTTTTTGAGATAATCCAAGGTGTCAAAGGCGAAACGAATATCCACTCGTGGTATATTGTTTCGGGTTATATCTATCACCTCATCAAGTTTAGCTCCAGCCTTAACTGTCTTGGCAGCAGCAATAACTATCAGCCCCTCAGCCATACAACCCAATATAGAATCAACTACTTCTACCCGGCACTTTCGCTTCGTTAGCTCAATAGCTTGTAGCGCCGCCTCATAGATGCCACTGAGCTTATGGGAAACGGTAATAACCAAGATTTCGTCGGTCTCTTCAGCCAGCTTATCATATACCTCAATAAAGGTGCTAAGCGGTGGCACTGCTGTAGTCGGTAAGGTCTTGCTGTGCGTCAGTTTATTGTAGAACTGCTCACTGGTCAGGTCAATACCATCGCGATAGATCTCTTCTCCAAAGCGAACATTTAGCGGAATTAATGTAATCCCCAGCTCCTTAGCCACCTGAGGTGTCACGTCAGAAACACTATCGGTAACAATTTTGACCGTCATTAAAATCGTCCCTATTATTCTATAGAAATAATATAGTTGTAATGAGGCTGACCGCCTTGAACTACATCAATCTGAAGCTGAGGGTGCTGCTCACGAATACCGACACTAACCTGCTCTGCCTCAGCCGGCTCGGTATCAGCCCCATAGTAGATGGTAATTATTTCGGCTTGACCTAAATCTACCTTAGCTAACACCTGACTAAGAACATCAATGGCATTATCACCTACGGCTACCAGGTCCCCGTCGAGGAGGCCGATAGCCTGTCTCTTCTTAATCACTAACTCACCTAGCCGGGTAGAGCGCACTGCCCGAGTAATTTCAATCGACTTCACTGCTGATTTTGCCTCTCCCATAATTTGAACATTTGTGTCAAGATCGGCATCGTAGTCAAAGGCTAAAAGGACAGTTACCCCCTGTGGAATTGTTTTGGTGGGTACCACTTTAACCGTCTTGGTAGTTAAGGACTGAACCTGCTCAGCGGTAAGCACTATATTTTTGTTATTAGGTAAAATAATAACCTTATCTGAAGCTACTGATTCTATAGCTTGGAGCAAATCCTTGGTGCTTGGATTCATTGTCTGTCCTCCAGGGACAACGGCTGTCGCCCCCAGGCTCTTAAAAACGTTACTGAGCCCATCCCCAGAGACTACAGCAATAGTAGCTATATCGACTGCTGGCGCTCTCTCCTTTTGCATTTCCAGAAAGTCCTGGTGCTGCTCATCCATATTCCGAACTGATACCTGATGCATAGTACCTAACGAGGTAGCATAGCGAAGAACATTGCCGGGGTCTATGGTATGAATATGGACTCTAACTGTAGATTCATCACCAACTACAATTAGAGACTGCCCTTTCTTCTTCAGCTTTATTTTAAACTTATCCGGGTCAAGCCCTTCTCCCTTAAGCAGAAACTCGGTGCAGTATCCATAGGGCACCTCATCTGCTGCCATCATCTGTGGCGTCCTCACAGTTAATGGTATGCTACTGCTAATTATCCATGGTTTGCGGAACTGCAGTTGTTCCGTCTCGCCTTTAAGGTAGTGGAGAGCACCCTCCAGGATGGTATATAGACCCTGCCCACCGGCATCCACTACCCCAGCCTCCCTCAACACAGGCAGGAGGGTAGGGGTATTAGCCACTGACTCGCTGGCAGCTCTAACTATAATCTCCATAACCGACAGTAGGTTATCATCGCCACTAGTAGCTTGTGCCTGGGCAGCCGAGGCGGCTTCTCTAACTACGGTGAGAATCGTTCCCTCCACGGGATTGCTTAACCCGTTATAAGCCGTCTTTGATGCTTGGAGTAAGGCATCAGCTAAATCACTGCCGGTGAATGATTCCTTTTCCGCCAGACCTTGGGCTAAACCACGCCAAATCTGCGACAGGATTACCCCGCTGTTACCCCGAGCCCCCATCAGTGCTCCCTTGGCTATAGCTTGAGCCACAGCTGAAGCACTTCGGTCAGGAGCCCGATAGGACTCCTCTATACTAGAACGCATAGTAAGCAGCATATTAGCCCCGGTATCACCATCAGGCACCGGGAAAACATTCAGAGCATCAATATCTGAGGCGTTCTTCTCCAACCAACCAGTAGCTGCAGAAAACATCTCCCTTAAATCTTGGCCAGTGATAGATTTGACTTGCCTCATATTAACCATCCTTGCCAAATTTAATTGACTATGCTAGTATTGTGAACGGCATTTTATAGCAACTTTCTTTAATAGTCAATGGAGGAAAGAGATTGAAGTGTGATTTATGTGGGAAATCACCCCAATTTGGTCATAATGTGAGCCACTCCAAACGCCACACTAATCGTCGCTGGGTGCCTAATATTCACCCAGTTACTATCATTATAAACGGTAAACCAAAACGATTCAACCTGTGCACTAGATGCTTACGCACCCAGCACAAAGCCCCCAAGAAGCCAGCTTCTAGCCCAAGCTAGCCCGTATCTTTCCCAGAGCTTCAGCAACACTTTGCCCCGAATTAAACACGGCTGCCCCGGCTACTAGCACGTTGGCTCCTGCTGTTACCACTCTGGGGGCAATCTCAGCATTGATGCCGCCGTCCACCTCAAGCTCGGTAGCCAGACCCTTTCTGTCCAGCTCAGCCCGCAAACGAGCTACCTTATCCAGCATAGCCTCAATAAAAGTCTGACCGCCAAAGCCGGGGTTAACCGTCATAATCAGGACTAAATCCAGGGAGGAAATGACCTCTTTAACCATGTCTATAGGTGTCCCTGGATTGAGGGCAACCCCAGCCTTAACCCCCAGTTCTTTAATCGTTTGAACTACCCGGTGAAGATGAGGGCAGACTTCTGCATGAACTGTGATAATATCTGCCCCGGCGTCGGCAAATTGCCTGATATGATGCTCTGGCGCTTCAATCATAAGGTGGACATCCAGAGGTAGATTAGTCCAGGGACGGATAGCAGCGACCACTGGAGCACCGATAGTTATGTTAGGCACAAAACACCCGTCCATAACATCAATATGAATATAGTCGGCGCCAGCTTTGGTTACCTCGGCTACCTGCTCACCAAGACGGCTGAAATTAGCCGACAGAATAGACGGGGCAAGCTTGACCTGATGGCTACTTCTCATATTTAGCCTCTCTAATTATTTTTTTGGCGGTAGCTAATGCCTGCTCTACCTGCTTCGGGGCAGTACCACCGATAATATCCTTAGCCGCAATAGACGACTCTACTGTAATTGAGTAAACATCCTCGGTAAATAGAGGAGAAAACTTATTATATTCACTGAGGCTAAGCTGGCTGAACGATTTATCCTTTTCCATAGCATGGCTCACTAACCTGCCTACTATATCGTGGGCGGTACGGAAGGCTTCTCCCTTCCTGACCAGATAGTCAGCTAAATCAGTAGCTAGAATATAACCCTGCTTAACTGCCTGACTGGTATTTTCCGCCTTAACCCGCAGGGTTTTAACCATGCCGGTAAATACCTCCAGGCTGGGTAGCAGCGTATCTACAGTGTCAAAGAAACCCTCTTTATCCTCCTGCATATCCCGGTTATAGGCTAAGGGGAGAGCCTTCATGGTCGTTAGCAGAGCCATAAGCTTGCCATAGACCCGTCCTGTCTTACCCCGAACCAGCTCGGCGACATCAGGGTTCTTCTTCTGGGGCATAATACTCGAACCGGTGGCATAAGCCTCGTCAAGCTCAATAAAATCAAACTCGGCTGAAGACCACAAAATAATCTCCTCAGCCAGTCGGGAGAGGTGCATCATACACAGACTGGCTGCCGCCTCATATTCCACCACAAAATCCCTATCAGAGACAGCGTCAATGCTATTTTGACTTATCTGGCTGAAGCCTAATTCACGGGCGAGGAAATTCCTATCAATGTTATAGCCGACGCCAGCCAAAGCCCCGCTACCCAGGGGCATGACATCGGTGCGTTTTAGACAGTCACTAAACCGGTCAACATCCCGCTGGAGCATTTCAAAATAGGCTAAAAGGTGGTGAGCCAGTAGCACCGGTTGTGCTGGCTGCAAATGGGTATACCCCGGCATAACCACACCCTTATTAGCTTCAGCCTGGCTAATGAGTGCCTGTTGTAATTGTCTCAGCTTGGTCAGGGTATCAGAGATTGCCTCCTTAGCCAGGAGGCGTAAATCCAGAGCCACCTGGTCATTTCTGGAGCGAGCGGTGTGTAGCTTGTTGCCTGCCTCACCTATCTTCTCAACGAGCCTGGCTTCAATATTCATATGGATATCTTCCAGCTCAGACTTAAACTCAAATTTACCCTGCTCTATCTCCTGCCTGATAGTATTTAGCCCTTGGGTGATAATTTCAGCTTCTTCTTTTGAAATTATGCCCTGTTTTGCCAGCATCCTGGCATGGGCGATACTGCCAGCAATATCGTGACGGTATAACTGCCAGTCAAAAGGTACAGACACGGTATATTCTGTTACCAGTTTATCGGCAGGCTTATGAAACCGACCCCGAATATGGCTCATTTACCACCTTCCTTGGTTTTCTTTGGCTTTATAATGTTGGACAGCCCCTTGGCTTGACTGACTCCCTGCGCCTGAGCTTGAGTTCTAACCGGTAGCCCCCAGATATGGATAAATCCAGGAGAGGCACTCTGGTCAAAAACATCACCCTTATCGTAGGTAGCCAGACCATAGTTGTATAGTGACTTCGGCGACTTGCGCCCGACCACACTGCAACTCCCCTTAAATAGCTTCACCCGCACCGTTCCGGTAACAAAACGCTGTGAACTCTGCACATAGGCAGCCAAATCCTGATGCAGCGAGGTGAACCACAGCCCGTTGTAGATGAGGTCGGCATATTCCTGAGCTATCTTCTGCTTGAAACGCAACTGGTCTTTGGACAAGGTCATCGCCTCCAAGGCTTGATGGGCCTGGAGTAGAACTGTCGCTGCTGGCGCTTCGTAAATCTCTCTCGATTTTATTCCCACCAGCCGGCTCTCTAAATGGTCAATCCTGCCCACTCCGTGCTTGCCAGCCAATTCATTTAGTCGCCGAATTAAGCTAATGCCATTCATTTTCTGCCCGTCAATAGTCACCGGGATGCCCTTTTCAAAGCCAATCTCGACATAGGCTGGCTCGTCTGGAGCCTCTTTAGGCGATTTTGTCCAAGTGAAAGCATCTTCAGGCGACTCGACCCAGGGGTCTTCCAGGACTCCACACTCAATGCTCCTCCCCCACAGGTTCTCATCAATTGAATATGGACTGTCAGCAGTAATCGGTACCGGGATGCCATAGCGCTGCGCATAGTTAATAGTTTCTTCCCGGGTCATGCCCCATTCCCGAGCCGGGGCAATAATCTTGAGACCGGGAGACAGGGCATTAACGCTCACTTCAAATCTTACCTGGTCATTTCCCTTGCCCGTGCAACCATGAGCCACCGCTGAAGCCCCCTCCTCTACGGCTGTATCCACCAGCAACTTAACCATTAGCGGACGGGAAAGGGCGGTAGCCAGTGGGTATTGCCCCTCATAGATAGCATCTGCCTGTAACGCTGGGAAGATGAAGTAATTAACAAATAACTTCTTGGCATCCGCCACCAACGCCTTTACAGCGCCAACCTTCAGCGCCTTTTGCTGGATGGTAGAAAAATCACGCTCATTCCCTACATCAATAGTAAGAGCAATTACATCCAGGTTATACTTCTCTTTGAGCCACCTGATGGCTACCGAGGTATCTAACCCCCCACTATAAGCCAATACTACCTTATCCAACGCTCTGACCTCCCCTTAGCTAATTATACTTTAGAAATGCTATTACCGCTTCATCAAATTCCGCTGCCTTTTCTATGTGGGGGCAATGGCCACACTCGTCAATCACCTTTAGTCTCGCATTAGGGATTACCTTACACGCATTTTGGGCATGCTCAACGGGAATAACCTCATCCTGGACACCATGAATAAACAAGGTAGGCGACTTAATCAGGTGAAGTTTGTCAGCCGTATTTTTCTCGGGGTGAGGTCCATTGATGTCGGCATTACTGCGTATGAGGCTTAACATTGCCTGCTTTGCCCCGGGTATCTTCTGAAATTCATAAATTTTGTTGACCATCTCCTCAGTAATGAGGTCTGGGTTATAAAATGCCTTCTTCATTCCATACCTTAAGACTGCCTTTATCGTTGGCCCCATTATAATCTTGCCTAAAACAGGCAGGGTGCATAACCGGTGGAGCAAAGACGCCTCAGTAGATAGACCGGCAGTATCTACCAAGATGAGCTTGTCAACTTTGTCGGGAAAGTTGATAGCCATACTTAAGGCTATACCCCCACCCATGGAATGCCCTATTAAGTTGGCATGCTCCATGCCAACGGCTTGCATAAAGTTGACAATACATTCGTGAATAAAGGAAATACTATAATCAACAGCAGGTTTACTGGATAATCCGTGCCCGGGCAAATCCACGGCATATACTTGGCAATGCTCACTCAGAGGACTAATATTAAACCACCAGACCTCCAGGAATTCGCCAAATCCATGAATAAGTAAAGTAGGGGCACCGCCGCCGCTCACAACATAGCGAATTTCGACACCTTCTACGGTAATATATTTTTCATCCAGCTTTTCCATCTCACCAACTGGTTCCCAAGTTCTCATCTAATACTGGATAATGCTTTGTCTAAAATACCTATCGCCTCATCAACTTCCGCATTACCGATAATAAGCGGAGGCATAAAGCGTAAGGCATTGGGCTTAAGCCGGTTAACCAGCAAGCCTCTATCCAGGCATGCCATTAACACCAACTGAGCAATATCACGGCTAAACTCCATAGCTACCAATAATCCACAGCCTCGCACATCAGTGACAAACTGAAATTTTTGTTTCAAGCCTTCCAACCCGGCAATAAAGTACTTTCCCACTCTCTTTGCATTCCCGGCAATATCATTGTCAAGGGTAAATTTTAGTGTAGCATAACCGGCAGCGCAGGCTAAGGGATTACCGCCGAAGGTAGAGCCATGCTCGCCAGCAGCAAAAACAGATGCTCCCTCCTTAGTCAGAATAGCCCCAATGGGCACACCACTACCCAAACCCTTGGCTAGTGCCATTATATCAGGTTCAATACCACTCTGCTCATAGGCAAAAAGTGTCCCCAACCGACCCAAGCCGGTTTGAATTTCATCTAAGATAAGCAGAATGCCGTTTTGGTCACACCAGGCCCGTACCGCTGGTAAATAGTCATCGTCAGGCAGGTTAACTCCCCCTTCTCCCTGTATTGGCTCCAACATCACAGCGCAGGTTTGCTTGGTAGTTGCCGTCTTTATCGCCTCGATACTATTATACTCCACATTGACAAATCCAACCGGTAGAGGAAGATATGGCTGCTGAAACTTCGACTGACCGCTAGCTGCCACCATAGCCAGGGTGCGACCATGAAAGGAACCCATCGCCGTAATAACCTCATAGGCTCCATTTAGCTTGAGCTTTCCATAGCGACGGGCTAACTTTACTGCCCCTTCGTTAGCCTCTGCCCCGCTATTACAAAAGAAGACCCTATCGAGACAGCTATTTTGAACCAGAAGCTCAGCCAGGCGAAGCTGGGGGATGGTGTAGAACTGGTTTGACGTTTGGATAAGTGTTCGTGCCTGCTCTGCCAACGCCTCAGCTACTACCGGGTGACAGTGCCCCAAGGTATCAACTGCCCAGCCGGCAACGAAGTCCAGATATTCCCGACCATCCTCATCCCATATCCTCGCCCCCTGCCCCTTAACCAGGGTTACCGGCACACGACTGAAAGTCTGCATAAAGTATTTGCGCTCAAGCTCTTGCCAGTTAGTCATTTTAGCATCCCTTATTAAATAACCTTTTTTATCGTTGTGCCACCGCCTTTTACCTCTATATTCCTGAGCAGAGCATGTGGCTGTCTACCATCTATCACGCAGGTTGACGAGGTGTTAGATAAAGCCCTCAAGCAAGCTTTAATCTTAGGAATCATCCCTTCCGAAGCTACACCCGAGGCCACTAAAGCTTCAGCTTCACTGGGTGATAGCTGAGGCAACAACTTACCTGATTGGTCACAGATACCAACTATATCGGTTAAAAAGATAAGCTTTTCGGCACCAACGGCGGCAGCGATTTCACCAGCCACAGTATCAGCGTTAATGTTGAGTATTTTTACCGCCTTATCCGATTTACCCGAAGCAAGTAAACTGACCGGGGCAACTACTGGGATGTAACCTGATTGCAAGAGAGTCTTTAATAGGGTTGTGTTTACCTTAACTACCGTGCCGGTGTAGCCCAGCTTCTTATCCTTAATCCTGCCTTGGATAAGAGCACCATCAACCCCGCTAATACCTATCGCCTGTCCGCCCAAGCTGTTGATAGCAGCTACAAGCTCTTTATTGACTAATCCAGCTAGCACTGAAATCACCACTTCGAGCGTGGCTTTATCAGTCACCCGCTCGCCGTGGACAAATTCGGTAGAAGTTCCTTGCTTAGCCAGCCAATCAGTTATTAGCTTGCCACCGCCATGCACTATGACCAGTGATTTGCTCTGCTTCTGGAGATAAACTATGTCCTCGATGGTAGTATCATGACTGCCCAGGGTGGCACCACCGAGCTTAACCACAATAACCTTATCCAACTTATTACTCACCTGCTACCTCGCGTTATAATACTATCAGGTTGTGTATTGGCTGTTAATAACTACATATTCCTCAGACAGGTCACAGCCCCAGGCGGTGGCAGCAGCCGTGCCCAGGTTAAGCTGCAAAGTTATTGGCACCTCAGGGCTGCGCAATACCGCTACTACCCTTTCCCTATCAAAAGGCAATGGGCAGCCATCCCTTACCAGACAGATGTCGCCTATATGAAGGTCAATTCTTGATTCCACCACCTCCACCCCACTCCGCCCTACTGCCGCCATAATCCGCCCCCAGTTAGGGTCACCACCATACACTGCTGCCTTTACCAGCGGTGAACTTACTATCGTCCTAGCTGCTAACCTGGCTTCAGCTATACTAGGTGCCCCATTAACAGTGACTTCAATAAGCCTACTAGCCCCCTCGCCATCACGGGCAATGCACTTAGCCAGATAGAGACAGACTTGGTCAAGGGCTTGCTGAAATACATTGGCTGGCTCACTACCTTTTGAAATGGGCTCATTCCCGGCTAACCCGTTAGCCATTACTAGCACCATATCATTAGGGCTGGTATCGCCATCAATTGAAACCATATTGAAGGAAATATCTACCGCCTTTTTCAGCGCCAGTCTAAGACAGTCTATCTCCACTGCGGCATCGGTAGTCAGGAAACAAAGCATGGTCGCCAGATTAGGGTGAATCATCCCCGAGCCTTTGGCTACACCACCTATGACGAAATCGCCTTCGCCAACTCTAACTGCTACCTCTTTAGGCAGGGTATCAGTAGTCATTATAGCCTTTTCCAATTCATGACCACCGCCTTGGGAAAGAACAACCTGTTTTATGCCGACTCGTATCAACTCTATTGGTAGCGGTTGACCAATTACCCCGGTGCTGGCAACCAAAACAGCCTCAGGTGGTATACCAATCCCTTGGGCAGCTAACTCTGCCATCTCGGCGGCATCGGTAAGACCCTGACCACCGGTACAGGCATTGGCGCAGCCGCTATTCACCACCACCGCTTGTGCTTTTCCCGACTGTAAACGCTCTTGACACAAAACTACCGACGCTGCCTTAATTCGATTGGTGGTAAACATGGCTGTAGCCACACAGGGCACTTCAGAGAAGAGGATACCCAGGTCAAGGACACTGTCATTTTTCTTCTTTAAACCAGCGTAGGTTGCACCAGCATGAAACCCCCGGGGTGAAGTAACAGTCCCCAGGGGAATAAACTCAGTCTTAGCTTCAATATGCATATCTGACTATATCATACTGAGCCTAACCAAGGCAAAAAGAAGACTAAAGTGACTCTCCCTCGTGAAAAACTATGCCTCCTCTCTATCAAAGTAAAGGGGAGGCACCATGACGATAGGAGTGCCAAACTTAACTAAAGGTAATGGCCACAGTAGCTATTACCGTTACATTCCATACCAGTGCGCAAAGGTTTTTAACGGCTCGCGCGAACGTTCATAATTATTAACCCTTGCCTCAGGGTTAGGATAGCCAACGGCTATTGCCATCAAGAGAAGCTTGGATTCGGGGATACCAAGCACCTCTTTAATCATATCGGGCCACCATACCGGCCTTTGCATAAGGCAAGTACCTAGCCCGTAGGGAAGTGCAGCCAGGGCGATGGTTTGAGCCATTATACCCCCCTCGAGGATTGCCCTTCCCCCGAGTGCCTTTTCGGTATACAGAATAATCCCGTTGGGAGCATCATGAAAGCGCCCCCCCCTCATCCAATATTCAGCTCTTTTTTCGTCCAGTTTTTCTATTCCCGGGGGAAACTGGTGTCTGTCAATGTGGTCTCTTGCTTCCTCTGCCCGAGTAAGGTAGGGTTCCGGGAACTCAGGGTTTCCTAAGTCTGGATTGACCTTTGCATCAGCCTTTACTAGCTCATTAAGACGGACTTTCACCTCCTCCATCACCTTACCCCCCAGTATGGCAAATTCCCAGGATTGTGTATTACGTGCGGAAGGTGCCCAGAGGCAGCTCTCTAATATCTCTTCCAAGACCTTTCTGGGCACCGGGTCGGGCTTGAAACCACGGATACTTCTTCGATTATGAATTGCCTCGATGATTTCCATAATACCCTCCTTTTATTTTCTATTCCCAGTAGTATAACCACAAATAGGCAGACTTTCAAGAGAAACGGATCGGGTGCTGACCTCTGGTATTGTGATATAATTTAAGTAGAACCGTGGCTATAAAGACAGTTGCTACCAACCGCAAAGCTTATTACCGCTACCATTTAGGTGATAGTGTAGAAGCCGGCATTGTGCTCACTGGCACAGAGATAAAGTCAATCCGAGCCGGGAGGGTAAATTTAGGCGACGCCTATATTAAACCTGAGGCTGGAGAACTATGGCTGGTGAACGCTCACATTGCTCGTTATGAGGCAGGTAGTTATTTAAGCCATGAGCCAACCCGACCTCGAAAGCTTCTACTACATCGTAAGCAGATTAATAACCTTATAAGTAGAGTATCAGAACAGGGATTGACTCTGGTCCCACTTAAATTGTATATTAAAGATGGCCTGGCTAAGGTGGAGATAGCCTTAGCCAAGGGTAAGAAGTTACATGACAAGCGGGAGTCCATAACTCGCCGTGAGGTAGAAAGGGAGATTGAGCGCACCCTAAAAAGGCAAAAATTTTAAAGGAGGCGGTTTAGAGGTAGTCTGTCGTTAAGCAGTCCGTAATAAATGGGGACGCGTGGGTTCGACAGGGGAAGTATGTTGCAGGATTGCAAGCTGAGGTGCCGCTACCCTCATTAAACAAGTGGCAAAAAATAACCGACGAATCTCAATTAGTTTATGCAGCCTAATTAAATAGGTTGCACGCTCAACCTGACCCCACCTCAATGGGTTGGGATTGGGTGCCGAAAGATTGAGGTGCCACCGCTTTGACGTCGATAAGGGCGGTGAAAGAATTGTCGACTGGCTTGGCTAAACTCGGTCAGCAGAGGCTAGCTAGGTAAGATAAAAAAGCTGACTAAGCTTGTAGGATATTCTGGGCAGCTTCTTCTGGACGGGGAGTTCAACCCTCCCCCGTCTCCACCAAGAAATTTAGTGGCGCCAGCTTTACACGGCTGGCGCCTTTTGTATTTGGTGATGGTGTAGATTGATTTCGAAGCGGGCTCCCTGTACACTTTCACTTTCGGACTTCTAAACTATTTCTGACCCTGATGTTGAGTTGAGGCTTGATATGGCAGAGGTTACAATGAATAGAGACGGGGCAGAAGTTTGAATCCTGGTGGAGGGAGCCATTTTGCTTTTTCCAAATCTGACAGATGTAAAATCTGGCGGAACTTTTATAAAGGTGAGATGGCATTGAAGTTTGTCCGAGCGGGAGAAACATTGGAACTGCAGCCAAATTGTCACACGACAGCGATGGGCATTATGCCCCACACTGATGTGGGGCAGGCTCTGAAGCTTACCCTTAGTGTAGACATACCTTTCTGGCCTCAATTGCCTAATATTAGCTTCTATGAAGACATGTATGTCCAGACATCACAGAACTTCCCGGGGATAGTTATTGACCTTAGTGGTGAAAAAATCAGCTTCAATACGGCAAAATTTGAAAGGGAGCTAGGTCATTATTCCCGGAAGATGGCTGAGCCGGAAACCTTCGCCTTAAGCCGTAGATATTCGGCGGTTTATCATAGGTTCCTAGCTGAAGACCTGCAGGACTATCCTGCCATTCGGGGGCAGGTAACCGGGCCGGTAAGCTTCGGCTTCAGAGTAACTGATGAAGAGTCAAAACCCATTATCTATAACGACGGGGTCAGGTCTCTACTCTTTGATTTCATCCAACGGAAAGTCAACACCCAGTACCGACAACTCAGGGGGAAGAACCAAAGTGCCTTTGTCTGGCTTGATGAGCCCGGGCTCGGATGGGTTTTCAGCGGTCTCTCCGGTTACAACGATGTTCAGGCTAAACAAGAGTATCACAGCTTCCTGGCTGGACTTGAGGGACCCATGGCACTGCACCTCTGTGCCAATGTCAACTTGCCGTACCTTCTCGAGTTGGGTGTTAAGCTTCTATCCTTTGATGCCTATCAGATTGAACTCATGCCCAAAGGGTATGCCAATACTGTTGCTGACTTCCTCAGCAGTGGCGGCATTATCTCATGGGGCATCGTACCCACTGACTCAGAAAGCCTCAGCAAGGAAACTCCGGAGACATTAGCCAGATTGCTTCTGGGTTACTGGGACGTAGTATCTCTGAACACTGGTTTATCAGTTAAGGGGATTGCTGAGCAAGCCTTAATTGCGCCGGCGAGATGCTGTCTCAAAAATGTAGGGCGAGTTGGTGCCAGCGAGGATACAACTGCCGACGAAACCAGGGGAGACCCTAACTTCACGGTCGAGGAACGGTTAGTTGAAAGGGCATTTGCTTATCTGAAGACACTTTCTGAAATCCTCAAGAATAAATTTGACTTGTGACTCTGAGAGGGGTCAAGCATCTATCTTGCGCTCACTCTAGTGCCATATAGCATAATATCATTAAAAATTTAGCTTAAAAAGTGTCTGGGGAAATATTGACAGATGGTGGATTTGGGTCTACTATTTCCCTTACCCTATTGGTCTTAGTAGACATCGACAACTGAATATAAGTAAAATATTTAAGTAACTCTCGGAGTGGAGAAGCGGTTATGTTCTTTGCAGAAGTTCCGCCTTACCGGGTAGGTTATTGTAAGGTAATCACTGGTCGAGGTATCCACTAGAGTACTGAGAGATGCCAGCCAAAGTGAAGGTTGGCATCTCTTGCTTTCTGGAGGGATTGTTGTGCCTTGTTTATAAATATGACAAAGGGGTCTTAGAGATTTAGCTGCTTAAGGCATCAGAGGCTCAGCGGATAAATAACATCTAGGAGGTAATTTGAAAATGTCTATCCTTTTCTCAGGCAGCGAACTTCTAGAAATAGCTCTAGGTATAGAGAGGAACGGCACAGCCTTCTATGAGGCTTTGGCTGATAAGGCACAGAATAAGGAGGCTAAGGCTATCTATGATTATCTGGCTAATGAGGAGAAGAAACATCTGGATACTTTTCAGGGCATGCTAAATACGGTAGGCTCATATAAACCTCCGGAAGATTATGCCGCAGAATATATGCTTTACCTGAAATCATTAGTTGACAGCTCGGTTTTTTCCAACATCACCGAGGCTCGACAAAAAGCTGAGAAGTCATCCGGTGAAACCGAAGTCCTTGATACCGGAGTTCAAGCCGAAAAGGATTCTATACTTTTCTACACAGAAATGCTGAACTTCGTGAGGCAGCCTGACCAAAAGATAGTTCTCAATATAATAGATGAAGAAAAAGCCCACATAAGACAGCTTTCCCAACTTAAACAAAGGCTGCAAAAAAACGCTAGATAATTCCCTGGGGTGAAACAGGGGGACATAAAAGTTTGTTCTAATAATATGGAGGCTAGAGTTAAAACTAGATGCTATCTTTAGCCGAGTAAAGGAGAATCATGCAGCTTAAGGGGAGTAAAACTGAGGAAAATTTGCGGAAGGCTTTTGCTGGAGAATTACAAGCCCAGGCTAGTTACATTTATTTTGCTTCTGCTGCCGAGGAAGCAGGCTTTGAAGAAATAGCTGATGTGTTTTTGGCAACGGCTGAAAACGAGGCTGAGCATGCGAAGCATGAGTTTATGTTCCTTGGTGGTGCTGAGGATGTCAGGGCAAATTTAGCTTTGGCGGTTGAGCGTGAGTATAAGGAGGCAACCAAGTTTTACCCAGAGGCGGCGGAGGTAGCTAGAGAGGAGGGCTTTGCTGAGATTGCCGACTTCTTTCACCGGATGAGCAAGGTTGAGGAGAAGCATAACGGAAACTTTCGCAAATTACTTGAGACATTGGACAAGGGCAAAACTTTTCAAGGAAGGACGGTGGGGTATTCGGCAGTTGAGATGGCACAGGTGATGTTACCTGATCAGGCTAATCCGGCGGGATTTGTCCATGGTGGGGAGTTGATGAAGTTGATGGATAATGCTGCCGGTGTAGTAGCTGCCCGCCATAGCCGGGCTAATATCGTGACCGGAAGGGTAGAGAATATCATTTTCCATAACCCGGTGCGTGTCGGTAGCCTGGTCATCATCCGTGGCAAGATTACTTTCACTAGTCGCTCGACTATGGAGGTTCAAATAGAAGTCGAGACTGAAGACCTCCGTGATGGGAGGAAGCTTCATGCATTAACTGCCTATTTTATTATGGTAGCCCTGGATGCTGAGGGGAAATCGGCGGAGGTGCCATCACTTCTACTTAGTACTGAGGAAGAGGGAAGACTTTTTAATGAAGCCCAGGCAAGATATAAAGCCCGAAAAGTGAAATCTGAAAAGTGAAAGGGAATGAACTGATGGAAAACGAACAGGATAAAACTCTAGAAGCACTCCAAATTGCTATCCAGATGGAAATTGATGGCAAGGAATTTTATCTGAAAGCTAGCCAGGAAAGCGGGAATGAACTAGGCAGGAAGCTGCTGGAGTCACTGGCTACTGAGGAAGACATCCACCGGCAGAAGTTTGAGGAGATATATAGTGCTATCCGAAATAAAAGAGCTTGGCCTAGAACTGATTTTCAACCTAACGGGGGCAGAAGATTGAGAACTATATTTGCCAGGGCAACCGAGGAGATTGGCGCGGATGTAAAGGCTCCCGCTACTGAGCTCGATGCCGTAAAAACAGCCATGGATATGGAAAATAAAACCTTTGATTTTTATAAGAGCCGGGGGGAAAATGCTGCTTATGATACTGAGAGAGACTTTTATGAGACCCTGGCTGCCGAAGAGAGGGAACATCACCTAGTTCTGCTTGACTACTACGAATATCTCAAAGACCCGGCAAGTTGGTTTGTCACCAAAGAACATCCCTCTCTGGATGGTGGCTGAATAAGGCTCAAAGATTGTGGAGTAGAAAATGAGAAAGGTTTACCTAGACAATGTTGCCACCACTCCAATATTGCCCGAAGTGATGGAGGCTATGCTGCCTTATCTCAAGGAGATTTATGGCAATCCTCAATCCCTGCACGGTTGGGGAGATGAAGCCAGGGAAGCGATAGAAGGTGCCCGGGAGAAAGTGGCAGACCTCATTGGTGCTCAGGCAGAGGAGATTATCTTTACCTCCAGCGGCACTGAGTCGAACAACTCCGCTATTAAAGGACTGGCGATGGCCCAGCAATCTAAGGGTAAGCATATCGTCGTTTCCGCTATCGAGCACTTCTCGGTATTGCACTCAGCCAGAACCCTGGAGAAGTGGGGCTTCGAGATGACCCAGGTTCCGGTGGACAAGCATGGAATGGTGAATCCCGATGAAGTAGCCCGAAGCCTCAGGAAGGACACGGTTCTTGTCTCCATCATGCACGCCAACGGTGAGGTGGGTACTATCCAGCCCATCGCTGAGATAGCAAAGGTAGCGAAGGAAGCTGGGGCTATCTTCCACACTGATGCTGTAGCTACCGTGGGCACAATACCTGTCGATGTCAAAGAACTTGGGGGCGATGCACTGAGCTTGGCTGCTAATCAGTTCTATGGACCTAAGGGAGTTGGTGCTCTCTGGCTCAAGAAGGGGACGCGCATCATCCCCTTCCTTGACGGTGGTGTACAGGAGGGAGGGCGGAGGGCTGGAACCGAGAATGTGCCTGCAATCGTAGGCTTAGGGAAGGCTGCCGAACTGGCCAAAGCAGAGATGGGGTCAAGGGTGAACCGCCTCTCAGCCCTGCGCGACAGGTTGATCAAAGGCTTACCGTCTCGAATCGAGCACGTGGTCCTCACCGGACATCCCAGCCAGCGCCTCCCCGGAAATGCCAGCTTCTGTATCAAGTTCATCGAAGGAGAGGCAATGCTAATGCTTCTCTCTAGCCAGGGTGTCGCCGTCTCCAGCGGCTCGGCTTGCACCTCCAGGGCGCTGAAGGCATCTCATGTCCTCACTGCTATGGGGATTCCCCCTGAGATAGCGCAGGGCTCACTGCTCTTCAGCTTTGGTCTGGGGAATACTGAGGAGGATGTTGACTATGTATTAGAAGCGCTACCGCCCATTGTGGACAGGCTGCGGCAGATGTCACCACTATATGCCAAATTCCTGAAAGGAAAGGGAGGGAAATGAGATGCCTATTTACAACGAGAAAGTAATGGAGCACTTCATGAATCCCCGCAATGTGGGTGAGATAGAGGATGCTGACGGTGTCGGCGAGGTGGGTAACCCCGTTTGCGGGGACATGATGACCTTTTACATCAAGGTGGACGATAACCGTCTCAGTGATGTGAAGTTTAAGACCTTCGGCTGCGGGGCGGCCATTGCTGTCTCCAGTATTGTGAGTGAGATGGCTATGGGGAAGACACTGGAGGAGGTGAGAAAGATTACCCCGGCATTGGTAGCTGAGGAGCTGGAGGGGCTGCCCAAGAACAAGTATCACTGCTCCAACCTCGGTGCTCAAGCCTTGAATAAGGCTATCGATGACTACCTAAAGAGGCAGGGCAAAGTAGCGAAAAGGAAAAAAGGGGGGAAAGATGAGAAGAAATGAAGAACCAAGGGAAAAGGAGGGGAAGTGTTTTTGTCCCTACTGTGAAGAGGAGCTGGTCATGGCTGCTCTACCTTACTGCCAGCCCTGTGGCGTGACCCTGCGCTACTGCATTAATTGCCAGATAGCAGTGGCAAGGGAGGCGGAGGTCTGTCCCCAGTGCGGGGGCAAGCTAGAATGGAAGTAAGGAGGGCGGCTATGCCAGAAAAGGTTACTCTGGTGGTATTCAGCGGGGAGATGGACAAGGCCCTGGCCGCCTTCAACATAGCTATTGGTGCTGCTGCCATGGGGATGGAGGTGAGCATGTTTTTTACCTTCTGGGGGCTAAATATCATCAGGAGGAATGAGGGCTCAACCAAAAGTCGGGGGATGATGAGGAAGATGCTCAATTTTATGAACCGAGGTGGCTCCAAGAGATTACCCCTATCCCGATTCCACATGCTCGGCCTGGGTAAGTGGATGATGGGAAAGTTAATGCAGGATGCCAAGTTTCCCTCTCTCGATGAGTTAATAGCTACTGCCCGGGAGTCGGGGGTTAAATTTATAGCCTGCACTACCTCTATGGCGATTATGGGAATCTCCAAGGAGGCTTTCATCCCTGAGGTGGATACCTTTGCTGGGGTGGCTACCTATCTAGCTGAGGCTAGAGAGGGGAAGGTCAATCTGTTTGTTTAAGGAGATAGAGCTATGAAGGCGGATGCCACTCTTGACTGCATCGGATTATATTGTCCCATGCCCATTGCCCACACCGCCAAAAAACTCGAGGAGCTGGAAGTAGGGCAGGTATTGGAGGTCCTGGCTGATGACGAGGGTATTAAGGAGGACATGCCTGCTTGGTGCCGTACCACGGGAAATGAGCTGTTAGGTATTGAGGAAGAAGGTGGAGGATACAAGGTTTATATCAGGAAATCCAAGTAGGAAGTAAGACTGAGTGGAATCCAGCGAAGAAAAATTCATGTGAATAACCTTTACTAGGGGTGAGAGATGAATCTTAAGGCTCTATATAAGTTAGGTTACGGTCTGTATGTAGTAAGCTCAAGGAAGGGAGACAAACTCAATGGGCAAATCGCCAACACCGTGTTTCAAGTTACCTCTGAGCCGCCGACTATTGCCGTAAGCATCAACGAAGATAACCTAACCCATGAGTTTATTAAAGAAAGCGGAGTGTTTGCTGCTTCTGTCTTGTCTCAGGATACTCCCCTCTCTTTTATCGGTCACTTTGGTTTCAAGTCAGGTAGAGATATAGATAAACTGGAGGGCATTAACTATAAAATAGGTGAAACGCAAGCCCCTGTAGTTACTGATAATACCTTGGCTTATCTGGAAGCCAGGGTGGTTCAGGCAGTAGATGTGGGAACACATACTATTTTTGTAGGCGAGCTTGTGGGAGCCGATGTTCTTAGAGAAGGCGAGCCTATGACCTATGCCTATTATCATCAGGTCAAGCGGGGCACCACTCCCAAGACTGCCCCGGTTTATGTTGAGGAGGAAAAGATGGAAGCTATTAAAGCACCGAAGTACAGGTGCACCGTTTGTGGTTATGTCTATGACCCAGAACTGGGAGACCCGGACGGTGGCATCGCCCCAGGGACACCATTTGAAAAAATACCTGATGACTGGGTGTGTCCTGTCTGCGGGGCGGCTAAGAGTGAGTTTGAAAAGATAGAATAAAAAGGGGGTAAAAAAATATGACAGTACAAAAGCAGGTCTATAGGTGTAATGTTTGCGGTAATATAGTTGAAGTATTACATGTCGGAAAAGGGGAATTGGTCTGTTGCGGACAGCCCATGGAGTTGCTCCAGGAGAAAACAGCAGACGTTGGTCTGGAAAAGCATGTCCCTGTCGTAGAAACGAGCGATAGAGGAACAAGAGTCAAGGTTGGTGACGTTCCTCACCCCATGGAGGAAAAGCACTACATAGAGTGGATTGAGTTAATCACTGACGGCGATGGTTGCCGAAAGTTTCTCAAGCCTGGCGATAAGCCGGAAGCAGAGTTTGAAGTCGGGCCACGTAAGGTAACCGCCAGGGAGTATTGCAACATCCACGGCTTGTGGAAATCCAGCTAAAAATTTTACACTAATAAATAATGGAGGTGATAAAAATGATGGTAGTAGATAGGTTAGCCCCCGATTTTGAGGGAACTGCTTACCTTGATGGCAAGGTACAGAAGATAAGATTGTCTGATTATAGGGGGGAATGGGTTTTAGTTTGCTTCTACCCGGGAGATTTCACCTATGTTTGTGCCACTGAGGTTGCCGGGATAATCAGGAACTACGAGAACTTAAGGCAATTTGGCGGGCGGGGTATAGCTATAAGCGCTGACTCTATTCATTCGCACAAGGTTTGGGCAGAAACCAGCCCAGCCATAACCACTGCCCTAAAAGAAACGGGTAGAAAGTTTCCCCCGATGCCTATGGTTGCTGACCCAACCTTTGAGATAGGCAGGAAGTACGGGGTTGTTGATGAGGAGACGGGTGTTGAAACCAGAGGTAGATTCATCGTAGACCCTGATGGGATAGTAAGAGGTTATGAAGTCTTGAATGCTACTGTAGGCAGGAATCTGGAGGAGACCTTCAGACAGCTACAAGCCTTCAAATTTGTCAGGGACACAAGAAAGGTTACTCCAGCAGGATGGAAACCAGGCGAAGAGGGAATAGAGCCAACGATAGAAAATGCTGGTAGAATTTAGTTAAAAATCAGTCAATGGAGGTGAAAAAATGGACTTCAGTAATCCTTTTGGAACTGTGGTGCCCCGAAAGATGAATGCCAATGAGCTAGCCAGGGCTATAATGCAGGATATAGCTGCCGAGCTGGATGCTGTTGCTCTCTACCAGGCTCATATTGACGCTACCGACGATGAGCGGGCTAAGAAAGTGCTAGCTCACGCTCGGGATGATGAAAAAGAGCATGCCGGGGAATTTCTGGCACTACTGGAGATTCTCGACCCCAAGCAGGCGGAATACATCAAGAAGGGGAAGGTAGAGATTGCTGAATTATTAGAGGGAAAGTAGTCCTATTAGTGGCTCACTGGTCAAAGGCTTTGATTCTTGGGGGTACTAATGTATGTTGGCTTTAAAGCAACTCCCCATCTGAACTGCGAAGCGTAGTAAGCAAAGGGCATCTTAACTGCTAACTTCGGCCAAACTCTTTTTCTAACTGCCCTGAGCTTAAGTGAATCATCGTTGGTCTGCCATGGGGACAGGTATGAGGAATAGCTACCTGCTCCAGCTGCCGTATTAGTTCACGCATTTCGTCATCGGTTAACACCTGCCCGGCCCTCACTGCACTGTGGCAAGCCATAGATATAGCTATACCTTCTGCCCAGTCACTCCCCCCCGATAAGGAGTCCAGTAATTCCCGCAGCATCCCCGCCCAGTCTTTGTTATAAAGTAAAGCTGGCACTGTCCGGACTAGATAGGTCCTGTCACCAAAAGGCTCGATAGAGAAGCCAAATTCAGTCAGATTTTCATAATTTGATTTCAGAACTTCCGCCTGTTTGGGATTAACCTCAAATGTCATCGGCTCAAGCAGTCCCTGAACCTCTATTTCTTGCTGTGACCTCTGGTGCTTAATCTTCTCAAAAAGGACACGTTCATGGGCGGCATGCTGGTCAATAAGATATAATCCATCACCACCCTCAGCTATAATATAGCTGTTAGATAGCTGACCTATTACCCGTAGAATGGGTAGAGATACCGCTGGAGTCTGGGGAGATACTGGTGGCAAGGTGCCAGGACTACTAATCCCGGCTGATGTCCACAATTCTTGCCTTGGCGGTGGGGGAGAAACATAGGCTGTAGCTACCTCCTCAATTTTGGGCACCGGTACTTGCTCAATTAAAGCCCGGCGTACTGTCCTCTGGACGGTGGTAAAAATCATATGTTCATGGTGAAATTTCACCTCAGTCTTGGTCGGATGAATATTAACATCTATCTGCTCCGGTGGTAGTGAAATATTGACAATAGCAATAGGATGTTTCCCTACCATCAAAAGCCCGTGGTAAGCCTCTTCTACTGCCCGAGCCAGCAGACGGCTATTTATCCAGCGGTGGTTAATAAAGGAGCTAAGGTAACCTCTGCCTGAGCGGCTTATCGCCGGTGAGCCGACCATGCCGGCTACTACAGGCGATGAAGCCTCCGCCTGTCTCTCCCAGCCTCCATCCCCACTCTTAATTTCCAGCATGTTCTGGGCTACCTCAACACCATAAACCTCAATTATGCTATCTATTAGCCGACCATTGCCCGGTGTTCGCAGTGCCTGCCTGCCATCAATAAGCAGGGTAAACTTAACCTCGGGAAAGGCGAGGGCATATTGAGTTACCACGTTAGCTATGTGACTGTTTTCCGTAGCCCGCGACTTGAGGAACTTTAGTCTGGCTGGCACCTTGCGGAAGAGATTGTGCACTGTAACCGTAGTCCCTTGAGAGCGCCCGTGACTTTCCTTATTTTCAACCACGCCATCGGTCACAGTAAGGGAAGTGCCTACTGATTCACCAACAGCACCGGTAACAATATCCACCTTGGCTACAGCCGCTATGCTAGGTAACGCCTCACCACGAAAGCCGAGGCTGTTTATTGACTCCAAATCCTCGAGATTGCCTATCTTACTGGTAGCATATCGTTCAAAGGCAAGTTCCACCTCCTCAGATGGAATGCCAACTCCATTATCCGTCACCCGAATCAAGCTTACCCCACCACCCCTCACCTCGATAGCAATCTGGCTGGCACCAGCATCCAGTGAATTCTCCACCAGCTCCTTTACCACCGAGGCTGGTCTCTCTACCACTTCACCAGCGGCAATCCTTGATACTATCTTGGGGTCTAAAACTTTAACTGGCATGCTAAACCTAACCTAAGTGAATTATACACGGTTTCGTGTATGCTGTCAATACTTGGAGGTTACATTAGAATAAAAAAGCCAGCCCTGCTGCCACACTAAACGTAGCGCCACAAGCTGGCTGAGATTTGCTGGAGCGGAAGACGAGATTCGAACTCGCGACCCTCTCCTTGGCAAGGAGATG